>JADGPJ010000058.1 GCA_017882505.1 Solirubrobacterales bacterium
GCGGCGTCGCCCTCCACCTCCGCGACGAGGTCAAGGACGTCTTCTTCGCCTGGCTGGAAGAAAAACGCCCCGACCTCCTGCCTCGCTACGAGGCCCTCTACCGCGGCCGCGCTTACATGCGCCCCGAGCAGCGAAAGCAGACGACGCGAGCCTTAAGAGGTTGGGGCGGCAACCGCCTCCGCAGCTCCCTCGTCGACCGAAGCGACGCCGCAGCCGCCTCTCCGAGGAGACCAATTCCGCCGGTCCCGGCGCAACTCACCCAGCCCAAGCTCTTCTGAGCTCGGACGAGCGGGCTTCTCCGGCGGGTGGCGGTGGGGCGGGGGTCCCCCGCGGCGCGGAGGCGCGGATGCGCCGAGCACCGTGGGGGATGCCGCACCGACAGGACCCGCCGGCCTACCCGCCCTCGTCCAGCTGGTCGAACCTGCACTCCCGCGGTTCCTTGTCATCCCGAAAACGGTGGAACCTGGCCCCGTGTCTGATCCGCCCCGCACTCGCATGGTCGTACCCCACCTCGATCACCAGCTCCGGCCGCAGCTCCACCCACCCGAGCTCGCGGTCCCCGGTCCACCGGCTGGGCTCGGCGGTGCCGCTTTCGCCGGTCTCGAGCGGCGCCAGCAGCGCCCGCATTCCCCGTTTCGCCGCCGCGCTGAAGCCGGAGATGTGGCCGACGGTGCGCAGCTCCTCGCCGTCGTAGAGGCCGAGGATCAGCGATCCCACCGTGCCCTCCTCCTTGCCCGGGCGCCAACCCATCACCACGCAATCGATCGTCCGCTCGCGCTTCACCTTCGCCATTCCCTTGCGCTTGCCGGGGATGTAGGGGGCGTCGAGCTGCTTCGCCATCACTCCCTCGATGCTGGCCAACCACTTCTCGGCCTGCTCGGTGTCGGTGGTCAGGGGCGTCAGCTCCAGCCCGGCCGTCTCGGCGATCGCCTCGAGCCGTAGGCGCCGCTCCGCCAGCGGCGTCTCCAGCAGCGATTCGTCGCCTTCGGCCAGGAGGTCGAAGACGATGTAGCCGGCCGGGATCTCCTTCGAGAGCAGCCCGATCCTCGACTCGGCCGGGTGGATCCGGCTCTGCAGGGCGTCGAATTCGAGGTTGCCGTCGGCATCGCGGATCACCAGCTCGCCGTCGAGGACCCAGCGCCCCGGCGCGAAGGTCAGCTCCGGGAAGTAGCGGGCCAGCGCCTTGCCGCCGCGCGACTGGATGTAGACCTCCTCGCCGTCGACGAAGACGATTGCCCGGAAGCCGTCGAGCTTGGGCTCGTACGCCCACTCCTCGCCGACCGGCAGCTGCTTGCGGGTCAGCGCCAGCTGCGGCTTGATCGGTGGGGCGAGGGGGAGGCTCACGTGGCCGGCAGCGTACGGATCAACCGGCGGCGCCGGCGCCCTGGCGCCGCTCACGGCTCTCGCGTGGGTCGGGAATCGGCACCGCCGCGAGCAATTGCTTCGTGTAGTCGTCGGCCGGGTGCTCGCAGACCTGATCGGCCGTGCCATGCTCGACGATCTTGCCGTTGTGCATGACCGCGATTCGGTCGGAGATGTGGCGGACGACGCCGATGTCGTGGGCGACGAAGAGGTAGGTGAGGCCGAACTCGTCCTGGAGGTCGTCGAGCAGGTTGATGATCTGCGCCTGGATCGAGACGTCGAGGGCGGAGACCGGCTCGTCGGCGATCACCAGCTTCGGCTGCAGGGCCAGCGCCCGTGCGATCCCGATCCGCTGCCGCTGGCCGCCGGAGAACTCGTGCGGGAAGCGGTTGTAGTGCTCGGATGCCAGCCCGACGCGCTCGAGCAGCTCCTGGACCCGCTTGCGCAGGTCGGAGCCCGACGCCACCTTCTGGCGCTTCAGCGGGTCGCCGACGATCTGCCCGACTCGTTTGCGCGGGTTGAGCGAGGCGTAGGGGTCCTGGAAGATCATCTGCATCTGCCGCCGCAGCGGCCGCATCTGCCGCCGCGAGAGCCCGGCGATCTCCTGGCCCTCGAAGCGGACCGAGCCCGAGGTCGGCTTGATCAGCTGCAGCACCGCGCGGCAGGCGGTCGACTTGCCGCTGCCGGACTCACCGACCAGGCCGAGGGTCTGGCCGCGGGGAATCGAGAAGCTGATCCCGTCGACGGCGCGCACCTGGTCGACCTCGCGGTCGATCAGGATCCCGCTCTTGATCGGGAAGTGCTTGACGAGGTCGGTGACCTCGAGCAGCGGCGCCTCGCTCATGCCGGTGCCTCGAGGCCAATCTGGCCGGCGACCTGGCGCTTCTCGCGCTTCTGCTCGGAGGTCAGCCAGCAGCGATCGCAATGGCTGGGGGCATCCGCGAGGCGCGCCTCCAGCGCCGGAACCTCGGTGCAGCGCCCGAACTCGTGCGGGCAGCGCGGCCGGAAGGAGCAGCCATCGGGAAGGTCCAGCAGCGACGGCGGCGCGCCGCTGATCTGCGGCAGCCGCTTCGGCCGCGGGCGGTCGAGCCGGGTCAGCGAGCCGAGCAGCCCCCACGTATAGGGGTGCTGGGGATCGTAGAAGATCTCGTCGAGGGTCCCTTCCTCGACCACCTTGCCGGCGTACATCACCAGCACCCGGTCGGCGACCTCGGCGACGACGCCGAGGTCGTGGGTGATCAGGATCGTCGCCAGGTCGTGCTTGCGGTTGAGGTCCTCGAGCAGCCGCAGGATCTGGGCCTGGATCGTGACGTCGAGGGCGGTGGTCGGCTCGTCGGCAATCAGCACCAGCGGATCCAGCGCCAGCGCCATCGCGATCATCGCCCGCTGCCGCATCCCACCGGAGAACTCGTGCGGGTAGTCGTCGACGCGGCGCTCGGCGTCGGGGATCCCGACGGCGTCGAACAGCTCGACGGCTCGCGCTCGGGCCTCGCCCTTGGAGACGTCGCCGCGATGGGTGCGGATCGCCTCGCTGATCTGGGCGCTGAGCCGGTAGACCGGGTTGAAGGAGGTCATCGGGTCCTGGAAGACCATCCCGATGCGGTCGCCGCGGACCCGCCGGAGCTCGGCGTCGCCGGCCTCGATCAGCTCCTGGTCCGACAGCCGCACCGACCCCTCGATCCGCGAGTTCTTCGAGCGCGTCAGGCCCATGATCGTCTGCGCGGTGACGCTCTTCCCAGAGCCCGACTCGCCGACGATCGCCAGCACTTCACCGGGCCGCAGCTCGAAGGAGACGCCGTCGACGGCCTGCAGCAGCCCGCCTTCGGTTGCGAAGCCGACGCGCAGGTCCTTGACCGAGAGGAGGGGGGCGGGGCTCATTGCGCCGCGGTCCCCAGACGCACCCGCGGGTCGAGGTAGGCGTAGGCGATGTCGACCAGGGCGTTGATGAAGACGACGAAGAAGGCGCCGTAGAGGGTCACTCCCATGATCGGCGGCAGTTCGAGTTTTTCGATCGATTCCGCCGCGTAGAACCCGACCCCTTCGATGTTGAAGAGAACTTCGGTGATGATCGCGGTGCCGGCGACCGTCGCGCCGAAGTCAAGTCCGAACAGGGTGATGATCGGGATCAGCGAGTTGCGCAGCACGTGGCGCGTCATCACCTTGCGCTCGCTCAGCCCCTTGGCCCGCGCCGTCCGCACGTAGTCCTCGTTCATCACGTCGAGCATGTTCGAGCGCAGGACGCGGCTGTAGAACCCAATCGAGAGGATCGCCACCGTGAACCAGGGCAGGATCAGGTGGGTGAGCCACTGCCACGGGTCTTCGCTGATCGGCACGTAACCCGCGTTGGGGAAGATTTCGAGCTTGTAGGTGAGGAAGTAGATGAGGACCGGGGCGATCAGGAAGACCGGGATCGAGATTCCGGCTATCGCCAGGCCGGTGAGGAACTTGTCGAGCGCGCCGCCGGCTCTGATCGCCGAGAAGTAGCCGAGCACGAGGCCGAAGAAGAGCCAGATGATCCCGGCGCCGATGCTCAGCGAGAGCGTCGCCGGGATTCCTTCTTTGATCCTGCTCTCGACCGAGGTTCGTGGCGAGTAGGAGATCAGTTCGCCGGTGAAGACCTTCTTCATCATCGTCACGTACTGCTGCGGCAGCGAGTCGTCGAAGCCCCATTCTTCTTCGATGCTCTTGACCAGCACCGGGGTCGCGTTCTTGCCCGCCAGCCGCTGCGCCGGCGGCGAGTTGGGGATCACGTTGAAGATCAGAAAGACGAGGATCGAGACGACGAAGAGGACCAGGACCATCCCGACCATGCGTCTGACGATGAAGCGGAGCATCAGACCGACGCCCCCTCGCGCTCGACCATGCCGGCGCGCGCCTCCAGCCGCACCTTCGAGCGTGGATCGAGGGCGTCGCGAAGGCCGTCGCCGACGATGTTCAGCGAGAGCACCGTCATCAGGATCATCACGCCGGGGATGATCGCCAGCAGCGGCTGCGTGGTCAGCAGTTCCTCGCCGATCGAGATCATCGTGCCCCAGGAGGAGTTCGGCGGCTGCACGCCGGCGCCGAGGAACGAGAGCGCCGCCTCGAAGAGCATGTTGTTGGCGATGTTGAGGGCGAAGAAGACGATGATCGTCGACGCCAGGTTGGGGAGGATCTCGCCGAACATCACCCGCAGTGAGCCGGCTCCCTGGGCGATTGCCGCCTCGACGAACTCCTTCTCCCCGAGCGCCAGGACTTCGCCGCGGATCGGGCGCGCGATGTACGGCACCGTGAAGATGCTGATGACGAAGATCGGTATCCAGATCGACCCACCTTCGATCGTCAGCGGTCCGATCTTCAGGCCGCCGACCGCCAGCGAGACGCCCAGCGCGATCCCGAACAGCAGCACCGGCAGCGACCAGAGGATGTCGAGCGTACGGGCGATGATCGCGTCGACCCAGCCTTTGTAATAGCCGGCGAGCAAGCCGAGGATGACGGCGGCGATCGTCGTGATCAGGCCGGAGACGACGCCGATGAACAGCGAGGTTCTGCCGCCGTACATCAGGCGCACCATCTCGTCGCGGCCGAGGCGGCTGTCGGCGCCGAGGAAGAACTTGCCGCCGGCGCCGAACCACTGCGGGCCGATCGGGCGGCCTTCGGGGGTGACGACTTCGTGGACTTCGCCGTTGACGTGCAGCTTTTCCAGGGTGTGGCTCTGGTTGGGGCCGGTGTGGGCGACGTTGTTCGCCCAGAGCGGTGCCGCCAGCACGAAGACGATGATCAGGAAGAAGAGGATCAGGAACGCGACCGCGAGCCGGTTGCGGATGAAGCGCTTGTAGGCGAGGTACCAGGGGCCGCGCTCACCCGAGACACCCTCGGGCGCGGGCGGGAAAGCGGCGTCAGGACCCCCGGCCGCGAGGGCCTCGGGCTGGGGGTCGATGGCCACTCTTTCTGGTCCCTGGCTTCCTGGCCTATTCGTTGAATTCGAAGCTGGTCAGGTACTCGAAGAACGTCGGGTTGTAGATCACGTTTTCGAGATTGACGTGACTGGAGACGAAGGTGTCGAGAGACCGCGTTCCGTACGGAGCCCACGGCGCCATCTTCATGACGTTTTCGTCCATTTCCGAGTACTTCTGTTCCTGTTCGGGTCCGAGCTGTTCTTCCCCGAGTTTGGAGACTTCTTTGTTCAGCGCCGGTTCGTTGAAGTTGGCGAAGTTGCCGTTGTTGGTCTGCAGGATGCTTTCTCCCGACAGCAGCGGCTGGAAGAAGTCGTTCGGGTGCGGGTAGTCCTCGAACCAGTCCGACCAGCCCGTGTCGAGGTTGGGCGTCGACTGGTTGCCGATCACGGTGAAGTAGTTGTCGGCGTTGATCTGTTTCAACGTCGTGTTGAAGCCGATTTCCTTGAGGACGCCTTCGTAGTATTCGCCGGCTTCGTTGTTCGGCGATTCCGTGTCGGTCCAGACGGTGATGTCCATGTCCGACGGATTCGCTTCTTTGATCAGTTCTTTGGCTTTGTTGACGTCGTGCGGATACAGTTCGAATTTCTTGTATCCGGGCATGCCGGGCGGCAGGATCTGCTGCGTACCTTTGATCTGGCCGGAGTAGATGCGTTCGAGCGCCGCCGGATCGACCGCGTAGTTGACCGCCTGCCGGACTTTGACGTCGTTGAACGGCGGTTTCGTCGTGTTCATCCAGAAGTAGTAGGTGCTGATCGTCGGCTCGTTGCGGAACTGGGAGCCTTCGTATTTTTCTTTGACTTCGGTGTAGCGAGCGGCCGGCACCGGATTCTGCATCCAGTCGTACTTGCCCTGTTCGATGTCGTTGACCTGCGTCTGCGGGTTGCGGATCACGGTGATCTTCGCGCCGTCGACGTGTCCGCTCGGGTATTCCGGCATCGCCTTCGAGTTGGCTTTGGCCCAGTACGGGTTGCGTTCGTATTCCCAGCCACGGCCGGGCTGGGACTTGGTGATCATGTAGGGACCGGTTCCCGGAGGCGGACTCGCAGACTGATCTTCGTCGGGCGTGTTCGGCGGCACCGGCGCCGTGAACATCAGGCCCAGCTCGTTGGTGAAGGTTCCGCGCGGCTTGGTCAGGGTGATCGCGATTTCGCCGGCCTTGTCGTTGGTCTTGATCCCGGGGATCCCGCCCGTCTTCGTTTCGGCGAACTTTTCGGCCCCGACGATCGCGGTGAAGAAGGGCGAGCCGCCGGAGTTGACCTTGAAGAGGCGTTCGACCGTGTGGGTGAAGTCGGAGGCCTTGACCGGCGTGCCGTCGGAGTATTTGAGTCCCGGGCGCAGGAAGAGCGTGTAGGTCTTGCCGCCGTTCGTGATTTTTGGCATTTCTTTTGCCAGGCCCGGCACCACTTCGCTGCCTTCGACGCCTTCGGCGTGCTTGTAGGTCAGCAGCGGGATGTAGACCTCGCCCATCGCCGTCCAGCCTTCGGCCGTGTAGGAGAGCTGGGGGTCCATGTAGTCGGGGAACGAGGCGTAGGTGGCGTTGAGAATCCCGCCTTCCTTGCCGCCGCCCGAGCTGCCGCCGCTGCTACTGCTCCCGCCGCCGCAAGCGGCCAGTGCGAGAGATGAAACCGCTGCAAGTCCGATGACCGCGATGACGACAAAAAGCTTCTTCAAGGTTCGACCTCCAAGTCGGACTGCGCGGATGAGCCTCCGGGAATCAACTCCAGCACAATTTCGTTACCCCCGTCAAGCTCGTTTGAATCAGGGGCCGCAAGGCCTTCGGGCCAGTTGGATCCAAGGGCCGGTGCGACGAGGGCGACGATGACGAAAACTCCGGCGCCCGCGAAGAGAAAGGTCGCGCGGGGACTGGCGACGGTCGCGATCAGGCCGCCGATGGCAAAGCCCACCCCGGGCATCGCCGCGCCGATCGACTCGAGGACGCTCATCACCCGCGCCTGCATCCCCTGTGCGGTCAGCTCCTGGACGGCGCTGATCGCCGAGACCCACTGGACGCCGTTGCCGGCTCCCCCGACCACCGACGCGACGCAGGCGAGGGCGAGCGTGGGGGCGGCGGCGAGGCCGAGGTAGCCGGCGCCGACCGCGAGAGTGCTGAAGAGGAGCAGGTAGGCCAGCGGTGCCTTCCTCACCGCCGCGAAGAGGAGGCTCCCGAGGACCATCCCGACCCCCCAGCTGGCAAGCATCAACCCGTAGCCCGAGTCGCTGGTACCGAGCGTCTGCTTGGCGTAGATCACCTCGACCGGGATCACCGCCGCGAAGAAGACGAAGGCGGCGCCCTGGGCGATCAGCAGCCGGCGCAGGATGACCTTTTCGCGGAGGTAGGCAACGCCGGCGCGGACGCGATCGCGCATCCGGCCGGGTTCGGGCTCGGCCTGCGGCAGCGGACCGGCGGTGAGCAGGATCCAGGCGATCACGTAGAAGGAGACCGCGTCGAGCAACAGCGCGATCTGGACCCCGAAGCCGGCCACGACGAGGCCGGCCAGGCCGGGACCGAGGGCGGCGCCGCCGGTGAAGGCGATGTTGAGCAGGGCGTTCCCGGCCCGCAGCTCGCCGGTCGGCTCGAGCAGGGCCGCGACCACGGCGCGGGTCAGGGATCGTCCGGTCAGGGCCAGGGCACCGTCGATCGTCGCGACCACGATCACCCCCGCCAGCGAGAAGCTGCCGGCGAGCAGCGCCAGCGCTCCGAAGGCCGCCGCCTCGCCGCAGTAGATGACCGGGAGGGCGAATCTTGGCGGCGATCGCTCTCCGTGGGTGACCAGGATCGGTGCCGCGAGGGCCGGCAGGAACCGGGTTCCGAGGAATAGACCGGCGGTCGCCAGGGCACTGTCGGTGCGGTCGAAGACGAGCAACGAGAGGGCGATGATCCCCATCCAGTCGCCCAGCTCGTTGACCGCGTAGGTCGTCGCGAGCCGGCGGAAGGCGGGTCGTCGAAGGGGGTCGAACAGGGCTCTCTTACGCATAGGTGGACGCCTGTCCTACTGCATTTCTGCACAAGTTTTCCTGCAGATGCACAAGTTTCCGCAAGGTTGTGCTACAAAGTTGACAGCGATTTGAAGGATTTTGCACGCAGGGCACAACTAAGTGGCTTCAACTTAAGGAGGGACAGGACATGGGCTACAAGCACTAGATCTTCAGAAACGAGCGCAGAGCTTCGCGCTCGGCATCAGTTTCGAAGGGCACCCACCGGGGTGCCTTTCGCCTTTTTCGGGACCGTATCGCTGGAACCTCCCCGGCCGGCTTCCTCCTTCCTGGGAGCGCTGCACGCCGCCGGTCATATGGCTACCGCTCTTGAAATGAGTTCCTGAGCGGGGTAATTTCGCTTTCCAGTGGTATCCGCACGCGAGGCAGATCCTCGCGCAGGGAACCGCCCGCGGACGCGGAATCCCTAGCGCGAGACGGCCAGGCGCCGGACCGGTCCTCAGATGGCAAGCAATCGCCCAAGCAACCTGATCATCACCGCCGAGCTCGGCGGTCTGGTCGCGGTCGTCGCGGTGGGGGTGCTGACCGCGGATACGGCCAGCTGGGATCCAGCCCTCTTCGGGATCCTGCTCGCCTTCTCCGTCTTCAGCGATCTCACGGCGATCACCACGACCTCGAAGGTGAGGCTGTCGGGCAGCTTCCTGCCGATCGTCCTCGCGATCGTCCTCCTCGGAGGACCGCCTGCCGCGGTGATCGGCATCCTGACCATCTTCATCGGCTGGCTTGGCGAACGCAACGCCCTGCACCTGGAGCTGAACAACCTCCTGACCTATGCGGGGTTCCCCCTGGTCACCGGGCTTGCCTTCCACTGGGTCACCACCAGCGCCGACATCTCCACCTCGCAGCCCGCCTTCTATGCGCTCGTCTTCGCGGCCTTCCTCCTCGCGCTCGCGCTCAACTTCACGCTGATCGCCTCCTACTCCTGCTACCTGGATCGCAGCTCCTTCCTGAAGAAGGTCCGCATCGCGCTGGTGCCGCTGCTGCCCTCCGAGCTCGCCGCGGCGTTGATGGCCGTCGGCGTCGCCTACCTCTACATCCACGTCGGCATCGCCGGAATCGTCCTGTTCGGTGTCGTCCTCGTCACCTTCCAGTACCTGCTCGGGCAGTTACTGCTCTCCCAGCAGCGGGCGCGCGAACTGGAGCTGCGCAGCAAGCAGCTCGCCAGCTTCCAGGTGGGGATGTTGAGCGCGATGCTGCGCACGCTCGACCTGCGCGACCAGATGACCGCCCGTCATTCCGCCGCCGTCGCCCGCTACTCGCGGGCGATCGCCCAGCGCGCCGGCTACTCGCGCCGAGAGGAGGAGCTGGTCCACATCGCCGCGCTGCTGCACGACATCGGCAAGTTCATCCTTCCCGACCGCATTCTCAAGGCCAACGTCCCCCTCACCGACGAGGACTGGATGCTGATCAAGCGCCACCCGCAGCAGGGCGCCCGCGTCGTCTCCTCGCTCGACGGCTACGGCCCGGTTGCCGAGATCATCCTCGCTCACCACGAGCGGATCGACGGCAAAGGCTATCCGCGCGGTCTCGCCGGCGACGACATTCCCGAGCTGTCGCGGATCATCTCCGTCGCCGACACCTACGACGTGATGACCGCCCGCGACTCGTACCGGACGCCGATGTCGAGCTACGACGCGATCGTCGAGCTGCGGCGCGTCGCCGGCAAACAGCTGGACGCCCGCTTCGTCGAGGTCTTCATTGAGCTGCTCGAGGGCAAGGACGTCTCCTTCCAGCACGGCGAGGCCGCCGACTTCGAGAAGGAGCTGGCGCTCGAATCGCGGATCGCCGAGACCGCCAGCCCCGAGGGCGAGGGCAGCCGCTTCCAGGTCGCCGGCGTCAGCATCTAGGGCCCGCCCTCCGCCCTCCGGTACGGTTGCGGCGGATGCGCGCCGTCACCTTTCAGGCTCCCGAGCAGGTCCGGGTCGAGGAGAAGGCCGAGCCGGAGCTCGGGGCCCGCGACGACGCGATCGTCCAGGTCGAGGCGAGCGGCGTCTGCGGCTCCGACCTCCACATCTACCACGGCCGGGTGCCGGTCGAGGCCGGGTTCACGATCGGCCACGAGTTCGTCGGTACGGTTTTGGCAGCGGGTGACGACGTCGAGCGCGTCGCCGTCGGCGACCGCGTCGTCGGCTGCTTTCACACCGCTTGCGCGACCTGCGTCCCCTGCCTGCGCGGCGACTACCACCGCTGCGCAAACGGCCGGACCTTCGGCCACGGCTCCCACCTCGGCAATCTCCAGGGCGCCCAGGCCGAGCGGGTGCTGGTGCCGCGCGCCAACCTGACCCTGCGCAAGGTGCCGGAGAAGATCACCTCCGATGTCGCCCTCTTCGCCGGTGACGTGATGGGCACCGGCTTCCACGCGATCGTCCACGGCGAAATGCGTTCCGGCGACACGGTCGCGGTCCTCGGTCTCGGGCCGGTGGGGCTATGTGCCGTCCAGTCCGCGCTCGCCGGTGGCGCCGTCGAGGTCTTCGCGATCGACACCGTCGCCGAAAGGCTCGAGATGGCCGCCTCGTTCGGAGCGACGCCGCTGCACCTGACCGAGCAGGACCCCAAACGCGAGATCCGCGCCGCCACCGGCGGTTCCGGGGTCGACCTCGCGGTCGACGCCGTCGGCGACCCGGGCCCGCTGGCGCTGGCGATCAGCCTCGCCCGCGACGCCGGCACCGTCTCCGGGATCGGCGCCTACTCCGGCCGCGCCGAGATCCCGCTCGGGCTGGCCTGGCTGAAGGGGCTGAGCCTGCGCCTCGGCGTCGCCAACGTGATCGCCCACGTCGACCGCGTGCTCGCCCTGCTCGAGGCCGGCAAGCTCGACCCGGCACCGATCGTGACCAGCCACATGTCGCTCGACGACGCCAGCGAGGCTTACGGGATCTTCGACCGGCGCGAAGCGCTGAAGATCGTGCTGACGCCATAGGCGGGCCGGCCCGGGAGGCCCCACGTTTCTTGCCTCAACTCGGCCACCTCCTCCTTCACTCCGCCGATTCGCCGGTCGACCTCGCCGACTCGCCTAGAGGCTTGCGGCCGCCGCGACCGGCCGAGCCGGTTTGCGGTGGCGGCGGAAGGTCTCTTCGACCCAGGCGTAGCCGGGACGATGGCGGAGGCCCTCGCGGAATTCCTCGAAGGCGGCGGGCGTCGGCTGGTCGGCGGGCACCGGCGCATTCTCGGGCGCGACGACCGGGAAGAAGAGCGAGGCCGCGGTGAGGTCGGCGACGCTGAAGCGGTCACCGATCAGGAACTCGCCGCCGTTTGCCTCCAGCTCGGCGTCGAGCCGATCCATCGCGGCGACGATCTTCGCCCTCGCCCTCGCCGCGGCCTCGTCGTTGTCGGCGCCGAAGCGAAGGCTGGTGTAGCCGCGGGCGTAGGCGCCGACGAGTCCCTTCGCCCTGCCCATCGGTGCCGGCACGGACTGGACGGCGATCTCGGCGAACAGCTCGGGCTCGCCGATCAGGTCGTGGAAGACCGCCAGTCGCGCGTACGGGCCGAGCTCCTCGTCGAAGAAGTCCTCCAACTCGAGGGCGCGGCGTTGCTGCTCGGGATCCTCTGGATATAGAGGGTGGTCTGGGAAGCGCTCCTCCAGCGCCGCGATCACGGCGGTCGAGTCGCCGATCGTGCGCCCTTCGAGCTCCAGCACGGGGAAGGTCTTGCTGGCTCCGCGGGTGAGCCAGAGGGCGACCGCGATGTGGACTCCCGGCAGGGGGCTGCGCCGGTTGTGGTCGATCCCCTTGTGGTCGAGGGCCCAGCGCGCCTTCTCGCTGAAGTGCGAGATGTCGATCTGCCAGAGCCTCGGTCTCGTGTCGCTCATTGCACCGTCCTCTCCCGCCTGCCAGCATAGGCGCGATGGCGCTCCTGAGCCAATCCGAGATCGAGGCCGGGCTCGCGGGTCTCTCCGGTTGGGAGCCGTCGGGCAAGGCGATCGAGAAGAGGTTCGAGCGCGGCGACTTCGTCGGCGCGATCGACTTCGTCGCCAGCCTGGTCGAGCCGGCCGAGGCGATGAACCATCACCCGGACCTGAGCATCTCCTGGGACACCGTGACGGTGACGATCTCGAGCCATTCCGAGGGCGGCCTCACCGCCGCCGATTTCGAGCTGGCCGCGAAGATCGACGCGCTGTAGGCGATCGGGCGCAGTTAGACGCGGAGTGCGTCCACCACCGCACGCCCGCAACTGCGATCGGGGTCCTTCTCCGGGTTGTAGCAACCGAGCGAGGCGCCGATCAGGGCGGGGGAGGAGAGCAGGGGCGAGAGGACTTCATGGACCTCCGGCCAGTGCAAGCCGCCGGGCATCAGGTAATCGGTGGCGGGGAAGTCCCCGGGGTCGAGGACGTCGACGTCGAAGTGGAGCCAGAACGGACCGCGGTCGCCGAGAGTCGAGGCGACCTTGGCGGCGGCCGCGCCGGGGCCGGCCGCGCGCAGTTCCTCAAGCGAGAGCGGCAGCGGCGGCGGCTCGATCTCCTCCGGCTGGCGCATCTCGTATTCGAGCGACTCCGCCCGGTCGCGGAAGCCGACCAGCGCGGTGCTCTCCGGGCTGATCGAGGCGCCGCCGCAGGCCTGCACCCAGCCGGCGGGGCCGAGGCCGAGCGCGACCGAGACCGGCATGTCGGCCGCCTCTCCCGTCGGCGAGGTTTCGCCGTCGTAGAGGTCGAGGTGGCCGTCGAGGTTGACGAGGCCGAGCGGAGCGCCGAGAGCGTCGCGGGTGCCGGCCAGCGCCCCGGGCAGCTCGGCGCAGCAGCCGCCGGCGAGGAAGGGGCGCTCGCCGGCGCCGATCAGCTCGGCGACGGCGGCGCGGATCGTCGCCGTGGTCGCGAGGACGTCGTCGCCGGCGAGGATCCCGGTCTCGGGATCGCGCGTCTCGCCGCGGACGCTGACCTCGAGATCGCCGCCGTCGCCGCCCCCGAGCGCGGCCACGAGACCCAGGTCGCGCAGCGCCGCGGGGCCGTGCTCGGTGCCACCGCTGCGGCCGACCGAGTCGATCGGAACGCCGATCAAGGTCATCGCGGTCAAGGCGATCGAGGATAGCCCGCTGCCGCGACTGGCAGACTCGACCGCATGGCGAAGAAAAGGAAGAACAAGCGCAAGGCCAAGCCGAAGGCCGTGGTGATCGACTACATCGACCCCGAGGGCAACATCCTCACTCTGCGGCAGTCGCTCAGCAATGCCACGATCGCGAAGATCGGCGAGCCGCCGACCGGCGACGCCGCCTCGCTCGAGGACGCCTGGCGGCGGCGCTCGGAGGCGATGTTCGAGCGCCTCGTCGTCGGCTGGGAGATCGCAGGGCTGCCGCTGAACGACCAGAAGATGCTGCTCGGGCGCTACCGGATGGCCGACGCGGACACCCAGCGCTGGGTGCGGCAGACGATCGCCGAGCACGTCGACCGCCACATCCGCGGGCTCTCCAGCTGAGGGCCGAGCTCAGACGGTCTCCGGCGACGGGCCCCCGACGGGCGTGGAGTCGACCATGATCCGCTCGATCTCCTCCAGGTCCTCCGTCCCGAGCTCGAGGCCGGCGCCGCCGATGCTCTCCTGCAGGTGCTCGAGGCGGCGGGCGCCGACGATCGCGACATCGACGGCGGGGTTGGCGAGGGCCCAGGCGATCGCCAGCTGGCTGACGCTGGCGCCGCGCTCGCCGGCGAACTGCCCGAGACGCTTGACGGCGGCGAGGTTGTGGGCGAACGTCTCGCCCTCGAAGGCGCTGCTCTTGCTGCGCCAGTCGTCGTCGGGGAAGCTCGTCTCGGCATCCATCGTCCCCCCCAGCAGCCCGTGTGCGAGCGGGCCGTAGACGAGCACGCCGATGTCGTTCTCTGCCGCGTAGGGGAGGACGGTGTCCTCGATCTCGCGGCGGAAGAGGTGGTAGGGCGGCTGCGCCGTCTCGACCGCGGTCGTGCGGGAGAGCTCGGCCATCTGCTCGACGCTGAAGTTGGAGACGCCGACGTGGCGGATCTTCCCCTCCTCGATCAGTTGCGCCAGCGCCGCGCCGGTCTCCGCGAAGGGCACCTCCGCATCGGGCCAGTGGACCTGATAGAGGTCGATGTGGTCGATTCTGAGGTTCTTCAGGCTCTCCTCGACGCCGCGGCGCAGCCACTCCGGACTGGAGTCGCGTACGAGGCCGCGCTCGTCATCGATGCGGAGGCCGCCCTTGGTCGCGATCACGAGCTCGTCGCGCCGACTCCGCAGTTCCGCGGCGAGCGCCCCGCCGAGGATGCGCTCGGAGACGCCGAACCCGTAGGCCTGGGCGGTGTCGAAGAAGTTGACGCCGAGCGCTAGGGCGCGCTGGATCGCCTCGACCGCGGCGGGCTCGTCGACTGCACCCCACTCGCCGCCGAACTGCCAGGTGCCGTAGGCGATCGGGGTCACGCGTAGGTCGGTCTGCCCGAGGCGGACCGTCTCCATCGCGGCCGAACCGGGGGTGCTCGTTATCCGAGTGCTCATGGTGATGCCTCCTGGGGCTCGTGTCTCTTGATCTCCGAAGTTCTCCTGTACCCGCTCTCGCGCGAGCGACTCACCTCGGCCAGCCAGATCAGCAGGCCCAGCGCCGCAACGCCGAGGCCGGCCTCGGCGGCCCCGCTCCAGCCCTGCGCCGCGTAGACGGTCGCGGCGAGGGCCGAACCGGCCATGCCGCCCGAGAAGTAGGCGACCATGTAGGCGGAGTTGACGCGACTGTGGGCCTTGCTGCCGAGGCTGTAGATGACGCTCTGGTTCGTGACGTGGAGCGTCTGCACCCCGAGGCTGATGACCATCGCCCCGGCGAACAGCGCCACCAGGTCATGGCCGCCCAGGAGCGCCAGCCCGAAGCCGGCGCCGATCAGCGCGATGCAGCTGCCGGTCAGGGCTCGGGCGTGTCCCCCGTCTGCGAGGCGGCCGGCGCGCGGGGCGGCGAAGGTGGCGGGGGCGGCGATGAGGGCGAAGAGGCCGATCCCCGCCTCGCCAAACCCGTAGGCGGCGGCGAGAAGGAAGGCGAGGGTCGTCCAGAACATATTGAAGAGCGCGAAGGCGAGGGCGCCGTAGATGGCGCGGTGCCGCAGCACCGGCTCGCGCCGCACCAGCTCGGCGACCGAGCGCAGCAGCCGACCGTAGGAGAGCTCGGAAGCGACCGCCAGCCGCGGCAGCCTGCGTGCCAGCACCGCGGCAAGCACGATCATCATCACGGCCGCGAGCCCGAACACCGCCCGCCAGCCGGCGGCTCCGGCGACGAGCCCGGCGAAGGTCCTGGAGAGCATCGTGCCGAGCATCAGCCCGGTCATCACCGAGCCGACGATCTCCCCCCGTCGCTCCGCGGGTGCCAACGAGGCCGCCATCGGCACCAGGACCTGGGCAACCACAGAGGTAAGGCCGACGACGACGATCGCGCCCGCCAGCACGCCGATGCTCGGGGCTGCCGCCGCGGCGGCCAGCGCCACCGCCGTCAGCACCAGGCCCGCCGGGACGAGGCGCCGGCGGTCCAGCAGGTCGCCGAGGGGGACCAGAAAGACGAGTCCGAGCGCGTAGCCCAGCTGAGCCACGGTGACCAGCAGGCCGCCCGCGCCCGGTCCGACGTGGAGTCCGTCGGAGATCGCGCTGAGGAGGGGCTGGACGTAATAGGTGTTGGCGACGGTGAGACCGCAGGCGACGGCCAGCAGGAGGACGAGGTCTCGATCGATGCCGTGATCGGTGGCTCTGGTCATGGAACGAGGTTGGCACCCGAAGAGTAAGCTGTCCAACAGAATATTTTGCTCACACTCATCATTCCTGGAGATAAATCGCTCGCATGGAGCTACGCCAGCTGGAGCATTTCGTCGCGGTTGCCGAGGAGGGCCACTTCACCAGGGCGGCCCGGCGTTGCCACATCGTCCAGTCGGGCCTCTCGGCGTCGATCCGCGCCCTCGAGCGTGAGCTTGGCGCCGACCTCTTCGCCCGCAGCACCCGGCACGTCGAGCTGACCGAGGCGGGGCGGGCCCTGCTTCCGGAGGGGCGGCGAGCGCTCGCGGCGGCCGCCGCCGCCACCGACGCGGTCGCGGCTGTAGAGGGCCTTGTCCGCGGCACGCTCTCCGTCGGGATCATGCAGAGCCTCGGCGCGATCGGGCTGCCGGCGGTGCTGGGCCGGTTTCGCTCCGAGCACCCCGACGTCGAGATCCACCTCCGCCAGGCGGCCTCGGAGACGTTGGCCGCCGAGGTTCGGGAGGGACGCCTCGAACTGGCCTTCGCCGCCATCCCCGACGAACCTGGGAGCGGCCTCGCGCGGCGGGCGCTTCTGACCGAGAAGATGGTGGCCGCCTGCGCCGCCCGGCACCCCCTCGCCGCCGCGGGCTCGACCGGACTCAAGCGGCTCTCCCGCGAGCCCTTCGTCGACTTCGAGGTCGGCTGGGGGACGAGGACCGCGGTCGACCGCGCCTTCGCGGACGGCGGGATCGAGCGACGCAGCGGCTGCGTGGTCAACGACGTCCAGACTTTGATCGATCTGGTCGCGAACGGGCTCGGCGTCGCCGTCCTCCCACCGTCGGTTGTCGCGGCGAGTGGCAAGACCGGCCTCTCCTTGGTCCCGATTCGCGGCCGTGCGCCGAGCTGGACGATCTCCCTTCTCACCACCGAAGGGGCTGGGCTCAGCGCCGCCGCGCGGGCGCTGGTGTCCTTGGTTCCCGGCCCCGGCCTGGCGCTACCGACCTGGCGCTAGCGTGATCGCATGCCCGACGAGCTCAGAATCGACAGCCGCCTCTCGATCCCGCTGGCCGAGATCGAGCTACGCACCAGTCGATCCTCCGGCCCCGGCGGCCAGCACGCGAACGTCACGGCCTCCCGGGTCGAAGCCGTTTTCGACGTCGAGGCCTCGCGCGTTCTCGACGAGGCCCAGCGGGCGCGGCTGCTCGAGCGTGCGGGTGCAACCGTCACCGCCGTCGCCCAGGACGCCCGCGGCCAGTCCCGCAACCGGGAGCTGGCGCTGGCGCGGCTGGCCGGCAAGATCGCCGCCGCCCTCAGGGTGCCGCGACGGCGCCGGCCGACTCGCCCGAGCAAGGCCTCGCGCCGCCGCCGCCTCGAGCAGAAGCGGCGCACCGGGGAGCGCAAACGCGGACGGCGGCCGCCTCCCGACGGCGAATAGACGGTGCTTGTGAGTTCCGGCGGGCCAGGCGACGGCAGATGACCCGGCTCGTCGCCTAGTGTCCTGAGTCGTAAGTCGTGTGTCGCATCCGGCGAGTGGATCGCCGGCTGTGGCAAGGACGCAGGATGCAGCCTTTGCCGGTTGGCAAAGGCA
>JADGPJ010000108.1 GCA_017882505.1 Solirubrobacterales bacterium
GGCCTGCGATCACCGCATCCTCTACGGCGCCGAGGGGGCCGAGTTCCTGGCCCGGGTGCGGGCGCTGCTGGAGGAGCCGGTCTCGCTGGCGCTCTGACCGTGGGTCAGCGCCGCTGCACCGAGGCGGCAATCCTTCTCAGGCCCTCCTCGAGCAGCTCGGGGCTGGTGGCGAAGTTGAGGCGGGCGAAGCCGGCGCCGGCGCTCCCGTAGTTCGGGCCGGGGCTGAGGGCGACGCGGCCCCGGGAGAGAAAGTGGGCGGCCGGGTCGTCGTCGAGATCCAGGGCGCGGCAATCGAGCCAGGCCAGGTAGGTGCCCTCGGGTGGGACGAAGCTGATCCCGGGCAACTCCGACGCCAGCCTGGCGCCGAGCAGCTCGCGGTTGGCGGTGAGCCGGTCGAGAACCGCGTCGAGCCAGGCGTCGCCCTCGCCGAAGGCGGCCTCGGCGGCGATCACGCCGAGCAGGCCCGACGCGCCCGAGATCGGGGGGAGCGTCGCGACCGCCTCCCGCGCCCGGGCTGAGGCCGTGACCAGCTGCGCCGCCTTCAGCCCGGCCAGGTTGAACGCCTTCGAGGCAGAGATGAGGACGATCCCGAACTCGCGGGCCGCGTCGGAGACTTCGAGCCAGGGGGTGTGGGTCGCTCCCGGGAGGATCAGCGGGGCGTGGATCTCGTCGGCGAGCACCCACGCTTCCCGCTCGGCGCAGAGCTCGGCGATCCGCGTCAGCTGCTCGCGCGGGATCACCCGGCCGCTCGGGTTGTGGGGGTTGACGAGGATCAGCGCCTTGGCGCCCTCGCGCAGAGCCCCCTCGAGGTCGTCGAGCTCGAAGTCGCCGCGCTCGTCGGTCGCGAGCTCGCGAACTCGCAGCCCGGCCGCCGGCAGGACCGAGAAGAACGGCGGGTAGGCCGGGGTCGCCAGCGCGACCGTGTCGCCCGCGGCCATCAGCGTCTCGCAGAGCTCGATCACCCCGACCACCACATCGGGGATCAGCGTCACCTGCTCCGGGTCGACCTCCCAGACCATTCGTCGCCGCGCGAACGAAGCGAAGGCCTCCTGCATGGCGACCGGGGCGGAGGGCGGGTAGCCGAGGTCGTGGCGATCGACCGCCGCCCGCAATGCGGCGGTGACCGGTGGCGCGATCGGGAAGTCCATCTCGGCGACCGTCATCGCCAGGACGCCCGGCTCCTGGTCCGACCACTTGGCGCTGCGCCGCGAGGCGAGCGAGGAGAGCGGCGGGACCTTCAGGTCGATCTCCATGCTCATCACCCGGAGTCGAGCGCCGGCCCGATCTCAGCTGGGCAGGGTATGGGCCCGCGGCAGTCGCGCGCACCAGATGGCGAAGAGGCCGACGGCCAGAACCGCCCCGGCCCAGTGCAGGTTGACGAGTACCGCAACGAGGCTCGGCAATCCGGCGAGGACGGCGCCGATCAGGGTCGGCACCAGCGGCAGCGACAGAACCCGCGCGGTGAAGGCGGCGCAGAGCATCCAGGCGGTGGGCCCGGCGATCCAGCCCCAGTCGACGAAGAAGGAGTGGGGAAGTGCGGCGGCGAGGGCGATCGAGAGCACGGCGACGGCGGCGAGCTGCAGCAGCGCCGCCCGCCACAGGGTCGGCGTATCGAGCTTCTTGTTGAGGCCAAGGCGATCCACGGTCGCCTGGGACGATAGCCAGATACGGCGCTGCGGCTACTGGACGACGATCTTGCCGTGCATCGTCGGGTGGATCATGCAGTGGTAGGTGAAGGTGCCCCGCTGCTTGAAACGGACGGAGATCGAGGTCCCCGGCCCGATGCGGCCGGTGTTGAAGACGCCGCCGTGGGTTGCCGTGTGCGTCACCTGGCTCGTGTTGGCGAAGGTGACGGTGGTCCCGGCCGCGATCGTCAGCGTCGGCGGGTGGAAGGCGAAGTGGTTGATGACGACCGTCTTCGTGGCGCTGAGCTGGGCGGTCGGCCCGGCCGAGGCGAGCTCGCTGCGCAGCCCTGCGATCGCCAGCGCCATGGTCGCGGCCGCAAGCCCGATCGCTAACCATCGCAGTCCTCGCCAGATGCCGGGAGTCGTCGTCATCGGGAGGGGATACGCGCCGCGAGGCGCCGAGGTTCAACAGAAGATTTCGAGTTCGGAGCAGAGTTCCGACGTCACCCCGCCGAGGCTGGAGACTTCGTCTTCGAGTTCCTGCAGCCGGCCTTCGACTTCTTCGGATTCTTCGACCCGGCCGCGGAGGTCTTCGACTTCGGCTTCGAGGCCGCCGACCGCGGCTTCCCCGGACTGCCCTTCGGCCCCTTCCGGTCCTTCCGGCCCTTCGGGCCCTTCGGGCCCGGCCGGGCCGCGGGCACCGGTTGCTCCCGACGGTCCGGTCTGCGCGAGCAGCGCCAGGCCCGAGCCGATGCCGGCGCTGAGAACGCAGACGCCGAGCAGGACGGCGATGAACTGCTTCTGGGTCAGGGACACCATGCGAAGCCCGCATCATGCCAGCCCGCCGCGAGCAATAATGGGCTCTCCGGGCGGTTAGCTCAGTTGGGAGAGCACCTCCCTTACAAGGAGGGGGTCACTGGTTCGAGCCCAGTACCGCCCATCGGGGAGCCAAGCTGCTGCGCTCGAGATCTACGGCGGCAACGGCTTGCTTGGCGACGAAACGGAGGCGGTTGCACCGCCAGTTGCGGCCTTGAAGCCGAGGATAGCCACGAGGATGCCGACCGCGGCGACCGCGACGCCGAAGAGGAAGGCGCTCTGCGCCCCCTGGACAACTCCTTCGAAGCCGTCGCCCGACGCCCCGCCGGCGACCCCGGTCGCCACCGCCGTGGCCGCGGCGAGGACGATCGCGCCGCCGGCGAGCTGAGCGGTGTAGAGAAGTCCGCCGGCGAGACCCTTGCGCTCCTCGGGGAGGGCGCTGATGCCGATCGTCAGGAGCGCACCGAGGAGAGATCCGACCCCGAGGCCGATCAGGAGCAGCCCGGGTAGAAGTGCGAGGTAGCTGGGGTCGTCGGGCATCAGGGCCATGGCGAGGCCGCCGACCGCGGAGACGGCACCGCCGGCGATCGCGGTGAGCGACGGCGGCAGCCCGGTGAAGA
Organism: Solirubrobacterales bacterium; assembly: GCA_017882505.1. Taxonomy (GTDB): domain Bacteria; phylum Actinomycetota; class Thermoleophilia; order Solirubrobacterales; family 70-9; genus VAYN01. Next base: position 3,062 of record JADGPJ010000108.1, read on the forward strand.
TGACCCCGGTCAGGACCCCGCCCACCGCGAAGGCGGCCATGGTGGGCATCTGCATCAGCCCGGATTCGATCGAGTCCGCCCCGAGCACGTTGGCGAAGACCTGGGGAGCGAAGGAGATAGCGATGAAGTAGCTGCTGGTGAGGAGCGCCTCGCCGGCCAGGGCTACCGCCAGGGTGCGATTCGCGGCGATGTCCGGCGGTACCAGGGCGCGGTAGCCCCAGGCGCGCTGCTGCAGGACGAGGACGGCGAACAGCGCCAGGGAGACGAGGAAGCCGATGATCGCTTCGGCGGAGCCCCAGCCCCATTCCGGCGTGTAGCGCAGCGTCACCAGCAGTGCGACCAGAGCAGCGGCGAGCAGCGCCACCCCGGTCCAGTCGATCGAGCGGTCTCCGCTCCCGACGTACTCGGATCGGTGGCGCCGGATCACGAGGCCGGCGAAGAGGCAGATCGGGATGTTGAAGAGGTAGGCGGCGCGCCAGCCGAGCCACTCGATCAGGAGGCCGGCGTCGACCGGCCCGAGCGCCAGACCGAGGCCGGATGCGAAGACGATCAAGGCGCCGGCGGCCGCAGCTCGCGGCGGTCCGTAATGGTTGAAGACCAAGGCAATAGCCGAGATCCAGAGGAACCCGCCGGCGATGCCCTCGAGGGCCCGCGCCGCCAGGAGGAACCACAGCTCGGGAGCGAGAGCGACCAGCAGAGAGGCGGCCGCGAACGCGAACGCGCCCGCGACGAAGATCCTGGCGGCCCCGTAGACGTCGGCCAGGCGGCCGGCCGGCACCACGGACAGCGCGATCGCAATCGAGAAGCCGGTGATCGCCCACTGGGCCGACCCGAGGCTGGCCGAGAAATGCTTCTGGATCTCGGGGACGACGATCCCGGCGGCGACGAAGTCGTGGGCGAAGATGAATCCTCCTACACAGGCCGCGAGGAGGGGAAGGGCAGACAACGTTCCAGGCGGCCGAGGAGCCATCCTGGCGACCGTATCGGGACGCTCCGCAGCCGGCCGAGGCGATCGCGTCGAGGATGTGAGATCGAACAAGAGCGCGATGGATTCGATCACATCCATTGCGCTCCAAGTCAAGGGTCCCTCAGCCACGATTTGGCGGAGCGACGCTGCTGGCCGAGGTCGGTCGCTATGGAAGCCTGATGGAAGCAACAGGGGGCAGCAGGCGGCAGCAGAAGGCACGCGGGCCGGGCATTTCGGCGGCTTCGAACGTCGAGAGCCCACGGGCGGCAGTAGAGAGAAGCTGCTCGACCCTCCTTACAAGGAGGGGGTCACTGGTTCGAGCCCAGTACCGCCCATTTACGAAGGCCCTGCTAACGCCACCGGATATCGGAACTCCACGCTGTCGGTTGATCGGTTGGTGCCACGAAGCGTCCAGCGCGAGGCAACCGAATCCCCCTCGGTGACTTGCTGGTCGACCACGAAGCTCAGGTCCGAGAACAGCCGCCACGCTTTCGATGGCATCGCGGGCCTGTTGGGCATTGGTCGTCGGCACGATTGTCAGAAGGCGATCACTTGGTCTGCCCAGAGAGTCCAATCGACCAGCTCCTCCAGGGTGGAGCGGCGAGCGCCGTCGATGAGTTGAGTCTCCGTTAGTCCGCGAGCGTCGAGGCAAGTGCCACAACACCCAACCTCGCCCCGGCGGGTGAGCGGCTTCAGCATGCGGTCGAGGTGGTAGTGGCCTTCAGGCAACTCTTGGCCCGCCACCGCGCAGGCGACGGCGTCGCCTAAGAGGAACACGCGGAGTTCAACTCCGTCGCGCTTGACCAGGGCGTCGGCGAGACGTAGTGCATTGAAGGGCCGCTCGCTGCCGTAGGGCTGATCGTTGATGATCACGAGAAGCCTCACGACCGACAACAGCCTTTCGGTGGTGAAGGTGGCTGCTTGGCGTCCCCATTCACGGATTGGCCATGGGCATGGAAGCTGTGGGGGTGATCGTGGCCCGGCATCAGCAGGCGGCGCAGCATGCGTTACCCCGCCACGACTGTCGAGCCTCATACAGGGCGACTCCTGCGATCCCGAGTGCCGTCACCGGGTCGGCCCACCACCAGCCGAGAATCGCGTTGGCGCCGAGGCCCACGAGCAGGCCAGCCGATAGGTAGGCGCAGACCATGTTCTGCCGACCCTCGCTTACGGTGGCAGACGAGTGGAGTTCGTTCCCGACTTTCGCCTTCGCCTTGGCGAGCAGCGGCATAGCGATAAGAGTTACGGCAGCGAGTCCAATCCCGACCCAACTTGCGCTTGGGTGGTCGGCTTCGATCAGGCTGCGGGTGGCCTCGACCTCGATGTAGGCGGCGAGCAAGACGAAGCTGGCAGCGATCAGGCGTTGTGCGCGAAGCTCGGCT
>JADGPJ010000109.1 GCA_017882505.1 Solirubrobacterales bacterium
TCGACGCCCACCGAGTCGGGACGCACGGGCCCCGCAAAGACCTTCACCATGTGAGTGACCTCCTGATGTCAGGCCGCGGCTGCCGAATCAGCCGCTATTATGACCGAGCCGGACGGATCAGGTGTGATCGGGCGGTGGATTGAGGTTTAGACAAGCCCCTTCGCGGGAACCGGAGAAATACACCCCACCCGGACCCGTGAGGGCCGGCCCGGGGGCGACTATGGGAGAGAGGAAGTGACACCGCGGCGGCTCAAGCGCGGGCTGGCGATTCTCGCCACGGCCTGCGCCGCGGCGAGCGTGCTCGCCGCCTGCGGCGGCTCCGGCGGCGGCCCGCCGACGCTGAGCTTCTTCGTCGCGATCCAGCCCGGCGGGACGATCGAAGCGACCGCCGAACGCTGTACCAAAGAAGCCAACGGCCGCTACACGATCAAGCCCGAACTGCTGCCCAGCGACGCCAGCCAGTCGCGCGAACAGCTGGTCCGCCGGCTCGGCGCCAAGGACTCCTCGATCGACATCATCGGCCTCGACGTCATCCTCACCAGCGAATTCGCCAACGCCGGCTGGATCGAACCGTGGCAGGGCAAATTGAAGGAAGAGGCGAGCGAACACGTCTTCAAGAGCGTGCTGAAAACCGCCAGCTTCGAAGGCGAACTGTACGCGGCGCCGTTCAACACCAACACGCAGCTGCTCTGGTACCGCAAGGATCTGGTGCCAAAGCCGCCGACGACCTGGGACCAGATGATCGAAGAGGCCGAAGGGCTGAAGGAAGCCGGCACGATCCAGGTCCAAGCCGAACGCTACGAGGGTTACACGGTCTGGGTCAACGCGCTGATCGACAGCGCCGGCACCGAAATCCTCTCCGGCCCCGAAGAAGTCGACCTCGAACAGAAGCCGACCGAAGAAGCGCTGGCGGTGATCGGCAAGCTCGCCAACTCGTCGGCAGCGTCGTCGAACCTCTCGACCTCGAACGAGGACAGCGCCCGCCTCGGCTTCGAGGCCGGCGAATCGGCCTTCATGACGAACTACACGTTCGCCTACGCCAGCGCCAAAGAAGAATCCCCCGAAGTCTTCGAAAACATGGGCGCGGCGCCGTTCCCGCAGGTCAACGCGGAACCGGCCAAACCGCCGCTCGGCGGCTTCAACCTCGCCGTCAGCTCCTACTCCGGCCACAAGCAGGAGGCCTTCGAAGCGGCCGCCTGCCTCGCCGGCGAAAAAAGCGAGCTGACCGCGGTCGAACTCGACGGCCTGCCGCCCTCGCACGAGAACCTCTACGAAGGCAAGGTCGTCGAGAAGGCCTATCCCGGCTTCGCCGGCCTGGTCAAGGAAGAGGTCGAAGCGGCGGGGCCGCGGCCGACGACGCCCGCCTACCAGGACGTCACCTCAGCGCTGCAACGCACCCTCCATCCGCCGGAAAAGATCGACCCCGAAGACACCGAAGGCATCTACGAAGAACTGAAGGAAAATCTCGAAGCCGCGGTCAAGCGGGAAGGGCTGCTCTGATGGAGGCCAACGCCCAGAAGGCCCCGGCCCGGATCAGCTCGCGGACGCGCAGCGAACGCAAGCTCGCCTGGATGCTCTGCGCGCCGGCGGTGATCGCGATGCTCGCCGTCACCGCCTATCCGATCGGCTACGCGATCGTCCTCTCGCTGCAGAAGCTCGACCTGCGCTTCCCCGAACTGACCGAATTCATCGGCCTCGGCAACTACGGCACGGTCCTCAGCTCGGAACTCTGGTGGACCGACATCTTCAACACCCTCTTCATCATGGCGATCTCGGTCGCGATCGAGCTGGTACTGGGGATGGCGCTGGCGCTGGTGATGCACCGGGCGATCTTCGGTCGCGGCCTCGTCCGCACCGCCGTCCTCATTCCCTACGGAATCATCACCGTCGTCGCCGCCTTCGCCTGGCAGTTCGCCTTCGCGCCCGACACCGGCTTCGTCAACCACCTGCCGCTGATCTCCGAAGAAATGGACTGGTTCGGCGGCCGCTTCAGCTCCTTCGCGGTGATCATCCTGGCCGAGGTCTGGAAGACGACGCCGTTCATGGCGCTGCTGCTGCTGGCCGGCCTGGTGACGATCGACAGCCAGCTGTATGAGGCGGCGCGGGTCGACGGCGCCTCGGCCTGGCAGCGCTTCACCCGGATCACGCTGCCGCTGATGAAGCCGGCGATCCTCGTCGCGCTGCTCTTCCGCACCCTCGACGGCTTCCGCATCTTCGACACGATCTTCATCATGACCCGGGGTGCGCAGGACACCGAATCGGTGTCGATCCTCGGCTACAACCAGCTGATCTCGCGCCTCAACCTCGGCCTCGGCTCAGCGGTCTCGGTGCTGATCTTCTTCTGCGTCTTCATCATCGCCTTCATCTTCGTCAAAGGCTTCGGCGTCAAGGTTGACGAAGGCCGGGCGGGCTGAGATGGAACGCCGGGACACCCGCGACTACGCCGTCTGGAGCATCGCGATCGCGCTGGTGCTGCTCTTCGCCCTGATCCCGGTGGTCTGGCTGCTGTCGATCTCGCTGAAGCCGCCGAGCGAGGTCACCGACGGGCGCTTCATCCCGGCCAGCTTCTCGCTCGACAACTACAAGAGCCTGTTCGAAGGCGGCTTCAGCAACAGCCCCTTCATCAAACCGCTGATCAACTCGATCCTGATCGCTCTGATCACCACGGTGATCGCGATCACCCTCGCCTCCTTCACCGCCTACGCGATCGCCCGCCTCGAATTCCCCGGCAAGCGGCTGATCCTCGCCGGGGCCCTGGCGATCGCGATGTTCCCGCCGATCTCGACCGTCGGCCCGCTCTTCGACATGTGGCGGGCGCTCGGCCTCTACGACACCTATCCGGGCCTGATCATCCCCTACCTCACCTTCTCGCTGCCGCTGGCGATCTATGTCCTCGTCGCCTTCTTCCGCGAGATCCCCTGGGACCTCGAGGAGGCGGCCCAGGTCGACGGCGCAACTCCCTTCCAGGCCTTCCGCAAGGTGATCCTGCCACTGGCCGCCCCCGGTGTCTTCACGGCGGCGATCCTCGTCTTCATCTTCGCCTGGAACGACTTCGTCTTCTCGATCTCGCTGACCAGCTCGGATGCCTCGCGCACCGTGCCCGCCGCGCTCGCCTTCTTCACCGGCGAATCGTCCTTCACCGAACCGACCGGATCGATCGCCGCCGCGGCGATCGTGGTGACGATCCCGATCATCGTCTTCGTCCTCTTCTTCCAGCGCCGAATCGTCGCCGGGCTCACCGCCGGTGCCGTCAAGGGATAAGGAGCCCCGATGTCAGAGATAGTCCTCGATGGAGTAACCAAGGTCTTCGATGACGGCTACGAAGCCGTCAAGGACATGAACCTCGACATCGGCGACGGCGAGTTCATGATCCTCGTCGGGCCCTCGGGCTGCGGCAAGTCGACGGCGCTGCGGATGATCGCCGGGCTCGAGGACATCTCCAGCGGCGAGCTGAAGATCGACGACGAAGTCGTCAACGACCGCTCGCCGAAAGATCGCGACATCGCGATGGTCTTCCAGAACTACGCGCTCTACCCGCACATGACGGTGCGCGAGAACATGGGCTTCGCACTGAAGCTCGCCAAGGTCGACAAGGAGGAGATCGACCGCAAGGTCTCCGATGCGGCGGCGACGCTCGACCTCACCAAACACCTCGACCGCCGTCCCGCCAACCTCTCCGGCGGCCAGCGCCAGCGGGTGGCGATGGGGCGGGCGATCGTCCGCGACCCGAAAGTCTTCCTGATGGACGAGCCGCTCTCCAACCTCGACGCCAAGCTGCGGGTCCAGATGCGGACCGAGGTGGCGCGGCTGCAGTCGGACCTCAAGACGACGATGGTCTACGTCACCCACGACCAGACCGAGGCGATGACGCTAGGCGACCGCGTCGCGGTGATGCGGGCCGGCGTCCTCCAGCAGGTCGGCTCGCCCGGCGACCTCTACAGCCGGCCGCGCAACCTCTTCGTCGCCGGCTTCATCGGCTCGCCGGCGATGAACTTCATGATCGGCCAGATCGACGGCGGCAAGCTGAAGCTGCCGATCGGCGAGGTCGACGCCGCCGGCGTCGCCGGGGCCGAGCACGACGGCCGCGTGATCGTCGGGATCCGGCCGCAGAACTTCGAGGACGCGACGATCGTCGGCGAGGCCAAGGAGGAGCGCGGGATCATCTTCGAGGCCGACATCGACCTGCTCGAGTCGCTCGGCTCCGACCTCTACGCCTACTTCCACGTCGAGACCGAGGGGATCCAGTCCGACCAGCTTGCCGACCTCGTCGCCTCGCGCCTCGAGGAGACCGGCGCCGCCGGCCTGCGCGAGGGTCAGGAGCAGGTGGTGGCGCGGCTCGAGCCGACCAGCGAGGTGCGCCGCGGCCAGAAGGCCCAGCTCTGGGCCGACACCGCGAAACTGCACCTGTTCGACGCCGAGAGCGGCGAGCGGCTCGGCGAATAGCCGTCGCGGTGCGTGGGCTCCGACGGCGGGGCCACTCGGTCAAGCGTCCACATCGTTCCTTTCCGCCTGTGGGGTGCGAAAACTCGATCCTGTCGGGTTAGGCCCACTTCCATCCGGCTGGTGGCCCCTCGGACCTCGGCGAAGGAATGCGCCGCTCGTGCTCACCCCTGTATCTGCTGATCGAGACGGCAAGGTTGGCCCCTGCGACGCACCGCTGGAGTTGAATCCGGCGCGCTTACCCCCGAAGGCGGCGAAAGGCACCTCGACTTCAGCTTCGAATCAGCTCATGCTGCGGCGCGGTACTCGTGAATCAGTCCGCCGAGCCGGTCGCGCCTAGTTACGGTGGACGCTGAGGGTGTCCTCGGTAGGGGCGTGACCTGCGCTCGATCGGGCGCCGCAAGCTCTAGGGACCGGTGTGGCCGGTGCCCGTTGTAGTGATCGAGAAAGCTCCGCAGCAGGCGCTCGAGGTGGCGGCGGTTGGCGACCAGAATCCAGTCGAGGCACTCCCTGCGCGCCGTGCCGACGAAGCGCTCGGCGATCGCGTTGGCCTTGGGCGCTTCGACGGGGGTCCGGATGACCTCGACGCCCTCGGCGCGGAAGACCTCGTCGAATGCGCCGCTGAACTTGGCGTCGTTGTCGCGGAGCAGGAAGCGCAATGGACGCTCGCGTTCTTGCAGACCCCAGGCGAGGTTTCGCGCTTGCTGGGCGACCCAGGCTCGATCGGGGTTCTCGGTCAAGCCGGCGAGGTGGACGCGACGGCTTGAGACCTCGATGAAGAAGAGCACGTAGATCCGTCTCAGGGCAACGGTGTCGACGGTGAAGAAGTCGCAGGCGATCATGCTCTGTGCCTGGTGGCGGATGAACTCACGCCAGGAG
>JADGPJ010000059.1 GCA_017882505.1 Solirubrobacterales bacterium
ACGCTGAAAGCCGCTTCCGAGTGGGCCGCGAAGGACTCGAACCTTCAACCTTGAGCTTAAGAGGCTCCTGCTCTAACCAGTTGAGCTAGCGGCCCGGGGCCGGGAAGTATAGGAAGCGGACGGCCCGAGCGGGCTCGGCGGCCATCTGGCTCGGCAGAACTTCTCGACGCCGCCCTCGATGATCGTGCCGTCGGCGAAGGCGAAGCGGCCGCGGGTTTCGAGGATGCCGTCCGAGCAGCGGGCCGAGACGTAGCTGCGGAGCTGGCCACCGGCGTTGAAGCGGCGGCCGATCTTGACGCCGACGTGGGTGATCGAGCCGAGGCCGCCGGCGATCGGCGGGAAATCGAGCCTGGCGCGGTAGCGGAACTGGCCGCGCCGGCGTTCGATCGGGACGACGATCGCGAAGGTCTGGGTGCCTGGAGTCGTCGTCTGGGCGTGGAGGACGACCGTCGGATCGCCGCCGACCCGAGGGCCGTTGAAGATCGTCAGCGGCGAGCTCGCGGGGACGGGGCCGCCGGCGAGGGAGATCAGCGCTTCAACCCTGCCTTCGCCGACGATCGCGCCGCGGCAGAGCCGGCGCGCTTCTTCGGGGCTGGCTTGCGCGATCCGCTGCGGTGGGCAGGTCGGCAGGCCGCCGGCGCTGAGCCGTCCGTCGCGATCGAAGTCGATCACCGCCTGTTCCAGAACCAGCGGTCGCCCACCGTCTTTGGCGGCGACGTCGAAATGGCCCTTGAATTCGATCGGCGCGAACCTGCCGCGCGGCAGGGTCCGCGGCTGGAAGCCGCCGTCGGCGTGGAGGATCAGGTTGTTGACTTCGACCACGGCGGCGCCGGCGCCCGCGACCGAGAGCGCCCCCAGGGCGCAGGCGACGATCGCCACCCGCCTCAGCCCGGCGAGTGGCACGGCGAGGTCAGCGTCGCTGGGAAGAAGCTGCCGTCGACGAAGCTGAGGGTTCCGTGGACCTGGAGCCGCCCGCCTTCGCAGTGGGCGTTGACGTAGCCGACCGACTTGCCGCCACGCTTGAAGGTCCTGCCGATCGTCGCCTCGGCGAGGGTCGGGGCGCCGTAGCCTTCGGCCACTTCGGGCAGCTGGATCTCCGCCCGGAAGCCGTAGCGGCCGTGGCTTACCCGCTCGATCACGATCGGCACCAGCAGCGTCTTCGGCGACGGCACCGTCTCGTAGGCGTGGGCGATCAGGCTCGGCTCGCCGCCGACCGGCGGCGCGTTGAAGAAGGAGAGCGGGGAGCTGATTTCGATCGTGGGCCGGCCCGGGAGGCTGACCTTGGCCCGTCCGGTGCCTTCGCCGACCAGCGCCCCCGCGCAGCGCTTCCGCGCCTCTTCGGGGGTCGTCTCCGCGAGCTTCGCCATCGTGCAGACGGGGACGCCCTTGGTGTCGATCGAGCCGTGTTTGTCGAAGAGGAACACGATCTGCTTCAGGACCGGCGGCGGCGAGCCGTCCTTGCTGCCGATTCGGGTGACGCTGCTCAGCGTTACCGGCGCGTCTTCGTGCTTGGGCAGCGTGCGCGGCAGCAGCGTGGCGGTGGCGCTGACGACCGTGTTGCCGATTTCGGCTCGCAGCGCGTAGGCGGTGCCGCAGGCGATCAGGCCGAGCAGGCCCAGGGCGACGACGGCTCTGGGCAGCCTTCTCCTCATCACTTCCCCGTGCAGGGCCGGAACAGGGTTCCTTCGAGGAAGGTCCCGTCTTTGAACCTGAACTGGCCTTTGGCCTGCAGGCGGCCGTCCGGGCAGCTGGCGTTGGCGTAGCTGAGCGTCTTCCCCTTGTACTTCCAGGTCCTGCCGATCGAGAGGCGGCCGTAGATCGGGGTCCCGGCGCCGCCGGCGATCTTCGGAATCTGGGCGACGGTCTTGAACCCGTAGCGCCCGTCGTGGACCTTCTGGATCTCGATCGGGACGACGAAGGTGGTCGGGCCCGGAACGGTGAGGTGGGCGTGGGCGAGCACCGTCGGGTTGCCGTTCTTCTTCGGGCCGTTGAAGAGCGTGATCGGCGAGGAGGCCGGGATCGGGTCCTGTTCGGGGAAGTTGACGACGGCCTTACCGAAGCCGGTGCCGACGATCGCCCCGGGACAGAGCTTCCGCGCCTGGTTCGTCGTCGTCGCCGCCAGTTTTCCCGGCGTGCAGACCGGCAGGCCGCGGGTCTCGACCGAGCCGTGCTTGTCGAACCAGAGGACGATCTGCTCCAGGATCGGCGGGGTGGTGCCGTCGGCGGTCGCGATCCTGCCGTAGCCGTGCAGCTTGATCGGCGCGAATTCGTGCTTCGGGAGCGTCGTCGGAGAGAAGCCGCCGTCGGTGGTGACGACGATGTTTCCCACCTGCAGCCGCAGCGCAAGCGCCGACGCCGCGAGTGCTAGCAGCAGTACCGCAGCCACCGCGGACGCTCTTAACACAGTCTTCCGCATCCGATCCCTCCTCCCGTTCCCCCGACCGCCAAACTACCACGGGTGGGAAGGAGTTCGAGCAGGGGACGGTCGGGGTCCGAACGCCCGGGGCCGAGCCGTCGCCAACCGCTGATGCTGCGCCACCCGCGCGGCGTCCTCGCCGTGGCCGCGGTGCTGCTGGTCGCGCTCGGCGTGGTCGGAACCGGGGTCGAGGGCAGGCTCGACCCGACGACTCTCAACGTGCCCGGGACCGCCTCCTCGCGCGCCAACGAAATGCTGCGGGAACACTTCGGCGACTCGGCTCCATTCGCGATCCTGCTGCGCGGACCGGCGGCGGCGATCGACCGCCAGGGGCCGGGACTGATCCGGGCCCTGCGCCGCGATCCGGCGGTGACCACCCTCTCGCCCTGGGATCGCGGCTCGGTCAGCCGCCTGCGGCCGAACCCGAACCGGGCGCTGATCCTCGCCGACTTCCACGTCGACACCAAAACCGCCGTCAACGACACCGTTCCCCGGCTCAACGAAATCCTCGCGCAGCAGATCCACGCTCCTGTCCGGGTCACCCAGTCGGGCTACGCGAGCCTCTCGCGGGCGATTCAGGACGAGTCGATCTCGGCCAGCCAGCGCGGCGAGCTGATCGCGCTGCCGTTCCTGCTGATCATCCTGCTGCTCGTCTTCCGCTCGCCGATCGCCGCCGCGATCCCACTCGCCTTCGGCGCGATCACGGTGATCGCCTCGCGCGGGATCCTCTACTTCTTCACCTCCTGGTTCGACATCGACGCCTTCGCGCTGACCGTCTGCTCGATGATGGGGCTGGCGCTGGGGGTGGACTACGCGCTGCTGATGGTCTCGCGCTTCCGCGAGGAGCTGGCCAGCGGGGTCGAGCCGGTGGAGGCGGCCCGCCGCACCCGCCGCACCGCCGGCCGCACGACGATGTTCGCCGGCAGCACCCTGCTGCTCTCGATGCTGGTGGCGCTGTTCATCCTGCCGGGGTCGTTGCTCGCCTCGCTGGCGGGGACGGTGATGATGGTTGTGATCCTCAGCGTCACCGTTGCCACCGTGGTCGGCCCGGCGCTGCTGACCCTGATCGGGCCCAACGTCGACCGCTGGCGAATCGGCAAGGCGTCGAGTGATCGCTCGCGCCTGATGGTCATCGTCGCTGCGGCGCTGAAGCGGCCGGCGCTGGCGGCGGCGTTGATCGGCGGGGTCCTGCTCGTCCTGGCGGCCCCCGCGATCGGGCTCAAGACCGGTCCTCCAAGCGTTGAGGAACTCCCCACGAGCGCTTCCGCTCGGCAGGACGCGGAACTGATCGACAAGGCGATCGGTCCCGGCTGGGACGCCCCCTTCCAGGTGGTCGCGGTCGCTTCCGACGGCGCCATCACCGGCGGCAAGAGCCTTGCCGCCCTCAGCCACTTCCAGAACAAGGTCGCGGCGCTGCCCGGGGTGCAGGCGGTGATCGGCCCCGCCCAGGCCGCGAAGCGGGTCGAACCGCTGCAGGACCTCGGCAACGCGGTGCTCTCCTCGGAAGGCAACGTCGGCCCGGTCAAGCAGCTCGGCAGGCTGGGGCGCAGCCTCGGAGTCGCCGCCGGTGGGGTGGCGCAGCTGCGCGAAGGAATCTCCGAAGCGAGCAACGGCGCCGGGCTGCTGGCGCTGGGGTCCGACCGCGCCGGCGAAGGGGCGCAGCTGATCGCCACCGGGCTCGCCCGGGCGACTATGGGAAGCCAGCGCGCAATCGACGCGCTGGACCGCTTCGCGAAGGGGAGCAAGCGCCTGGCCGAAGCCGATGAAAAGGCGGCGGTCGCGGCGCTGGAAATCAAATTCGGCGCCCACGACATCGGCGGCTCCAATCTGCGCATCAATGCGCTGAATCGCTCCCGCAAGGTCGAAAAGGCGCTCGAAGAGGAAGCCAACGAAACGGTGCCGCGGCTGCTGGCGCCGGCCAAGGTCGCCGACGAACAGCTGAAAGCCGCGCTGGCGCAGCTGCAGGGGATGACCGTCGGCCAGACCGACCCCAACTACGCCGCCGCCGTGGAAGCGGTCAGGCGCGCCGCCGCGGCCGTCAGCGGCACCGACCCGGTCAGCGGCGCCCCGTACGCCGCCGGATACACGGGCCTGGTCGCCGAACTGGAAGCGATGCAGGCACGACTGGTCGAAGACATCGACCAGTCCAAGCACGTCACCGATCAGCTGGAGTCGACGATCGTCAACCTGCAGAAACTGTCGAACGGCGCCGGACGGCTGACCGAAGGCCTGAACGAAATCACCGACGCCAGCAACAAGCTCGCCGACGGCTCCGCCCGCCTCGCCGGTGCGGCCCGCACGCTCGGCGACGGCCTGGTCCGGCTCAGCGGCGGTGCGGCCGCTCTTGTCGGCGGCATCGACCGTCTCGGCGGCGGTGCCGAAGCGCTGGAAGCCGGCCTGGCCGAAGGCTTCGAGGAAGCGGCCCCGTTGCAGAGCGGCCTGCGGCGAGCGAGCGTCCGGGTGATCGCCGGCAAGGCGCGGATCAGGCACCAGGCCCGCCGTGCCCGCGACGCCTCGCCGGGGCTCTTCAACTCCGGCTACTTCGTCCTCTCGGCGCTCGACGGGGCGCCGCCGAAGGCGCGCGCCGCGGCCGCCAGCACGATCGACCTGCGCCGTGGCGGCCAGGCGGCCTCGGTGCTGGTGATCTCCAGGTACCCGTTCAACTCCTCCGGCTCGATCGCCCTCAACAAGCGGCTCGAGCAGGAAGCGTCCGAGCTCGGGGAAAAGGCCGGCCTCTCGACCGGGGTCGCCGGCGGCGCCGCCCAGCTCAACGACTACAGCCACGTCACCCGGGAACGGATCCCCTACGTGATCGCGGCGATCACGCTGGCCACCTTCCTGGTCCTGATCCTGGTTCTGCGGGCGATTCCGTTGGCGGCGATCGCCGTCGGGCTCAATCTGCTCACGGTCGCGGTCGCCTTCGGGGTCCTGACCCTGCTCTTCAACCTGCCCGCGAGCGCCCCGCTGGGCGGCCACACCTACGTCGACGCGGTCGGGGCGGTGATGATCTTCGGTCTCGTCTTCGGCCTGTCGATCGACTACGCGGTCTTCCTGCTCAGTCGCATGCGCGAGCACTACGACCGCGAGGGCGACAACGCCGCCGCGGTCGATTTCGGGCTGGCCAAGACCGCGGGGGTGATCACCGGCGCCGCGGCGATCATGATGGCCGTCTTCATCGCCTTCGCCGGGGCGCCGATCGCGACGGTCAGCCAGCTCGGTATCGGGCTGACCGTCGCGGTGATCCTCGACGCCACCGTGGTGCGAATCGTCTTGCTGCCGGCGCTGATGCTGCTGATCGGCGACCGGGTCTGGTGGCTCCCGCGCCCCCTGGCGCGGGTGCTGCCAAAGCTCAGCGTTTGAGACGCGTGGCTATTTCGACTGCTTGCAGGACTGCGAGGAGGTCGGGTTGGAGGTTTCGCCGTCCTTGAACGTGAACACCGAGCGGGTCTTCAGCTTCTTCGAATTCGGGCATTTGGCTGAGAGGAAGCTCACCGGCTTGCCCTTGTACTTGTATTTCTTGTCGATCTTGGTGTTGAAGTAGATCAGCGCTCCACTGCCACCGGCGATCAGCGGGACGTTGATGTCGAGGCGCGGGCCGTAGCCTTCCTTGTTGGGCCTGGTCACGGTGCCGACCAGGACGAGCGTCGTCTGGACCGGCGTCGTCCCGTAGCTGTGGAGGATCACCACCGGCTTGCCGCCCTGGGGCACGCCGTTGAACGCCGTCACCGTCTGCGTGGCTGGGACGATTCTTTCACCGACCGGAATCAGTGCTTCCGCCGAGCCGCCGCCGATTTTCGCCTTGCCGCACTGCTGCAGCGCGACTTCCGTCGAGGTGCTCTGCAGTTTCGCCGGGTCGCAGGTCGGGATTCCCTTGGTGAAGATCTTGGCGTTCTTGTCGAAGTCGATCACGACGTTCACGGTCGGATTGGGAACGCCGCTGGACGCGGTCGTGGTCAGTTTGGTCGTGACTTCGAGGGCTGCCGGGCCAAAGTCCGTCTTCGACAGCTTCTTCGGCGTGATCACCGATCCGACCGCTTGTGAGTTCCCGTCTTTGGTGGCTACCGGGGCGCCCACTGGCCCAGCGATTGCGACCGAGGCTACGATCGCGGTGGCCACCAGCACGGCAAGCCCCGCGATCAAAGTTGAACGTTTGCGCATTGAGTCGCTCCTCAGGTTTGAATTGGCGACGCCTCCCACTTCCCCTAACCGCTCCGCGAGCCCAGAGTAGCGCGTTGATTTCCAGTTAAGTCCCCGCTGGGCGCGCTCTTGGCGGGGAGTGGCTCGGATACGATCCCCGCGCTCGTTCCATCGGGTCGGAGGGGCCGGGAACGAACAAGCGACGACCCGTGGCTGCCAAATCCTTAGGCGAGGAGAAAAGCTCGGCTCCGAGCCGGGGGGTTACCCCCGCCCGAATTGCGGTCATCGCGGCCCTGGCGATCGCCGTAATCGTCCTCGCGGTCGTCCTCCTCAGCGGCGGCGGCGGCCACAAGTACACGCTCTTCTTCCAGAACGCCGGCCAGCTCGTTCCCGACAACCAGGTGCTGATCGGCGGCTCCCCGGTCGGCTCGGTCGAAAGCATCGACCTCAGCGATGAAAACCTGGCCGAAGTCCACGTCGAAGTCAGCCAGGAGCTGCACGAAGGGACGACGGCGACGATTCGGGCCACCTCACTCTCCGGCGTCGCCAACCACTACGTCTCGATCAGCCCCGGGCCCAACAGCAGCCCGGCGCTCGAAGAAGGGGCGGAACTCGGCCTCTCCTCGACCACGACGCCGGTCGACATCGACCAGCTCTTCAACACCTTCCCTCCGTCGGTGCGCAAGGGCCTCAGCGATTTCATCAAGGGCAACGCGGAAACCTATTCGGGGCGCGGGCAGCAAGCCAACGAAAGCTACAAATACTTCGGGCCGGCGCTCAACCGCGCCGGCGCCGTCGCCGGCGAGCTCAACGCCGACCAGCGCCTGTTCGAAAAGTTCGTCGTCAGCTCGAGCAAGCTGGCGACGACGATCGCCGGGCGCGGCGAAGAGCTCTCGAGCGCAGTCTCCAACGCCAACACCGCCTTCAACGCGATCGCCGGCCAGAACGTCGCCCTCGACCAGACCCTGCGGCGGCTGCCGCCGGTCCTGCGCCAGTCGAACACGACGTTCGTCAACCTTCGCGCCGCCCTCGACGACCTCGATCCGCTGGTCGAAACGGCGAAGCCGGCGACCAAGAACCTGGCGCCGTTCCTGGCCGAACTGCGGCCGGTGTTCTCGAAATTCATCCCGCTCACCCGCAACCTGCGCCTCACCGTTTCCAGGCCAGGGAAGGCGAACGACGCCGGCGAACTGCTCGCCGTGCTCCCGAGCGTGCAAAGCCTGGCGTCGAAGGCCTTCCCTCACTCCGAAGCGGCGATCGCCGCCTTCCAGCCGAACCTCAACTTCGCCCGTTCCTACACGCCGGACCTCTTCAATGCGCTCGGCAAGATTGGCCAGGTGGCCGGCTACTACGACGGCAGCGGCCACTACGCGCGAGCTTCGGTTTCTGCTCAAAATCTCTTCCAATACAGCGCCGGAGCGCTGGAACCGATCACGAGGAGCGAACAGTTCAACTTCTTCGGCTCCTCGGCCCCGACCCGCCGGCGCTGCCCTGGCGGCGCCACCCAGAGTGCTGCCGATGGCTCGAACCCCTACACCAACCCTCCATTTGCCGGCAGCAGCGTCAACCCTTCGGAATGCAACCCGGCCGACGCGCCCCCAGGACCATGAGCAGGCGGCTGATACTCGCGGGTGCACTGGTGGTGGCGGTCGTCCTGGTCGTCCTGCTGGTCTCGGGCGGCGGCGGTTCCGGCGGCGGCTACCGCGTTCGCGCCGTCTTCGACAACGGCGGCTTCATGGTCAACGGCGAGCAGGTGCGGATCGCCGGCGCCACCGTCGGCACGATCGAATCGGTGACCGTCTCCAAGCCCGGCGAAGCGGTCAAGTACGAGAACGGCAAGCCCGTCTCGGTCCCCGGCAAAGCAATCCTCGTGATGAACATCTCCGACCCCGGCTTCCAGGACTTCCGCAGCGACGCCAGCTGCCTGATCCGGCCGCAGTCGCTGATCGGCGAGAAGTTCGTCGATTGCCGCCCGACCCTGCCGCGGGCACCGGGTTCACCGGAGCCGCCGCCGCTGAAGCAGATCGAATCGGGGCAGCCCGGCGCCGGTGAGTACCTGCTGCCGCTCGGTAACAACGGCACCAGCGTCGACCCCGACCTGATCAACAACATCCAGACGCTTCCCTACTCGCAGCGCTTCCGGCTGATCCTCAACGAACTCGGTGCCGGCCTCGCCGGCCGCGGCGAAGACCTCGAAGTGCTGGTCAAGCGCGCCAACCCGGTCCTGCGCGACGTCGACACCCTGTTCGGCATCCTCTCCGCCCAGCGCCACCAGCTGGCGGACCTCGCCAGCAACTCCGAGGCGATCCTGCGACCGCTCTCGCGGGAGCGCTCCCACGTCGCCGGCTTCATCGCGAACTCAGGCGCCGCCGCCGAGGCAAGTTCCGAACGCGGCGCTCAGCTTGAAGAATCGCTGCAGAAGCTCCCCAAGTTCCTGACCGAATTCCGGCTGACGATGCGCAGCCTCCAGGGCTTCTCCGACGCCGCCACCCCGGTCTTCGAAGACCTCGGCGAAGCGGCGCCTTCACTCACGGATGCGACCCGGACCCTGACGCCTTTCTCGGAAGCGGCGACGGTGGCGCTGAAGAGCCTTGGCAACGCCGGCGGAGCATCCGGTCCGATCTTCCGCGAAGCCGACCCGGTCGTGCGCAAGACCCGGGATCTGGCGAAGTCGGGCGTCTCGCCGACGACCGAACTGGCGAAGCTCCTCACCAACCTCAAGCAGACCAGGGGCTGGGACGGCCTGGTCGAACTGATCTACAACGCGACCGCATCGTTCAACGGCTTCGATCAGTACGGGCACTTCGGCCGCGCCCTGGTCACGCTCACCAACTGCCTCGACTACGAAGCGAATCTGTCCGGATCCTCGAGCTGCTCGGCTCGCTTCAACGGCCCGAATCACAACGAACCGGCCAGCACTTCCAGCGCTGCGCTCTTCCGCCTGCTTCAGCGCCAGCTGTCGGAAAGGACCGGCGGCACGGGTGCAGGGCCGGGGACCGCCGGTGGCGCGACCACCGGCCTTGGCCAGGCAGGTGCGGCCGGTGTCGAACCCGGTGTCGGCAGCGCCTCCAAGACCGGCGGCACCGCTCCGCTCCTCAACTACCTCCTCGGCCCATGAAGAACCGCAGCGGACTTCAGGGAATCGCAAGCAGCCCCGTTCTGGTCGGGGCGGTGACGGTGCTGGTGATAATCGTCGCCGTCTTCCTCGCCTACAACGCCAACAACGGCCTGCCGTTCGTCTCGACCTACGACCTCAAGGCGCGGGTACCGAACGCCGACGCGCTGGTCAAAGGCAACGACGTCAGGATCGGCGGCGTCCTGGTCGGGACCGTCAAGTCGGTGGTCCCGGTCCAGCTCGAAAACGGCGATGTCGCCGCCGAACTCTCGCTCAGCCTCGACAAGAACGCCGCACCGCTGCCGGTCGGCTCGACGATCACGGTCCGGCCGAAGTCCGCCCTCGGTATCAAGTTCCTCCAGATCACCCCCGGCAAATCCTCGAAGGGGTTCGCGGCCGGCGAAACGATCCCGCTCGCCGCCGCCACGCCCGAACCGGTCGACATCGATCAGTTCTTCGACATGTTCGACAAACCGACGCGCGACGCGATCCGCCAGAACCTGGCCGGGTTCGGCAACGCCCTCGCCGGCCGCGGGCCGCAGTTGAACGAAGCGATCGGCGCCCTGCGCCGGCTCGTCGTCAACGGCCAGCCGGTGCTGCGGACGATCGTCGCCCCGAGCACCAACTTCGCCGGCTTCTGGCGGGCGCTTGAGGACCTCTCGGCTACGGTCGCGCCGGTAGCGGAGACGCAGGCCAGCCTCTTCGTCGCCCTCGACCGCACCTTCGCCGCCTTCGCCCGCGTCTCCCGCCCCTACATTCAGGAAACGATCGAAAAAAGCCCGTCGACCTTGGACACCGCGAACGCGGACCTGCCGGTCCTGCGGCCGTTCCTGCATGACTCGGAACGCTTCTTCGTCGCTCTTCAGCCCGGCGCTCGCGCTCTGGCCGAAACCTCGCCGGTCATCGCCGAAGCGCTGCATGCCGGGGTGCCGGTGCTGAACGCCAGCCCGGTCCTAAACAACCAGTTGCAGCCTACGGCCGAAGCATTGCTCGCTTTCCAGCAAGCGCCCGGAGTCTTCAACGGGCTCAACCTGCTGATCGACACCAACAACCTGCTCAAGCCGTCGCTCAAGTTCATCGTTCCGGCCCAGACCACGTGCAACTACATGACGCTTGCGTTCAGACAGTTGGCGAGCGCGAGCAGCGGCGGCAACGACCAGGGCAACTGGCTCAACCTCATCTCCTTCCAGCCGGCCGAAGGCCCGAACAGCGAGGCCGGCCAGGCCTCGGCGCCAGCAAACGGCCCGAGGGACAACCACCTCCACTTCAATCCCTATCCGCAGACCGGCGCACCAGGGCAGCCGAACGTCTGCGAAGCCGGTAACGAGAAATACCTACCGGGGAAGACCGTGATCGGGAACACCGAGGTGTTCGGTACGACGACGCGAGGGCAGGTGAAGAGCAAGTGACCCGCCTGCCCGAGCGCGACCAGCATGGAAAGTCCAATCGCCGCATCAGGTGGCGCCCCAGCAATGCCTTCATCGCGATCGTATTCATCCTTCTCATCACGATCGGGCCATACCTCGCATTCACCAAACACGTGCCCTTCACCAGCTACGGCTACGAGGTCAACGCGACCTTCTCCAACTCAGCAAACGTCGCCCTCAACTCGCCGGTGAGGATCGCCGGCGTCGAAGTCGGCAAAGTGATCTCGGCCAGCCGCGACGGCGACGCGACCAAGGTCACCTTTACCGTCGACGGCGCCGGGCGGCCGATCCACGACGACGCCTTCGCCGCGATCCGGCCGCGGATCTTCCTCGAGGGCAACTTCTTCATCGAACTCGACCCCGGCAGCCCCAGCGCCCCCGAGATGGCCAGCGGCGGCACGATCCCGGTCAGCCACACCTCCACCGCGGTCCAGTTCGACGAAGTCCTGAGCGCCCTGCAGTCGCCCGTACGCGCTGACCTCAGCCAGCTGCTCGAGAGCTACGGCAAGGCGCTGACCCATCAGCCGACCGCCGCCGAAGATCTGACTCAGCTGCCCGAGGTCAAAGGCGTGACCGGCGCCGGTGCCCTCAACGGCGCCTTCAAGTACGGCGGCGAAGCCGGTCGCTACAGCGCCCAGGTCACCAACGCCCTGCTCGGCACCGAACAGCGCGACCTCTCGCGCCTGGTCGCCGGAGCCGGCCGGGCCTTCGGAGCCCTCGCCAGTCGCGAGTCCGACCTGCAGGGGTTGATCGACAACTTCAACGTCCTCACCGGCGCCCTGGCGAACCAGTCGGCCAACCTCTCGACGACGATCCACCTACTGGCGCCGACGCTCCGGGTCGCCCATACCTCGCTGGTCAGCCTCAACCGCACGCTGCCGCCGCTGCGCACCTACGCGATCGAGTTGACTCCCGCCGTGGCTGAACTCCCCGGGTTGATCAGCGCCTCGAAACCATGGCTGGCCCAAGTTCGCCCGCTGCTCTCCGGCAAAGAGGCCGGCGGCGTCGCCAAGCTCCTACGGGAAGCGACCCCAGGTCTCGCCGGGGCTGCCCAGGCCGGCAAGGAAACGGCGCTTCCGCAGCTCAACCGGCTCAGCCTCTGTACCACGAAGGTCCTGGTCCCGACCGCAAATCAGGCGATCAGCGATCGGTTCAGTACCGGCGGCCCGAACTACCGCGAGTTCCTCTACAACCTCGTCGACTTCGCCGGTGCGGCACAGAACTTCGACGGTAACGGCCCCTATGTCCGCGCCCAGGGGGGCGGCGGACCGGTGCTCGTCGGCGAACCGAACCCGATCGGCAATCTGAGCTCCGAGAGGATCAACTACGCGCACACGATCACGAACCCGATCGGCAATCAGCCTCAACTCGGCAGCCGACCACCTCTCAGGTCGGGCGTGCGCTGCGATTCGAACCCGGTTCCAGATGTCAACGGCAGCCTCGGTCAGGTTGGAGCTCCGACGCCGTCCGTCGCGGGAGTCGAACCTTGAGCAAACAGATTCCGAAAGGCAGCCGCTTCACGCACTTCCGCGCCTGGCTCTCGCGTCAGTCCCGGGGCCACCGCAAAGACACGATCGCGATCTTCGTCCTGGCCGTCGCCGGCCTCGCGATGATGCTCGGGATCTTCACCCAGCAGAAGGCTTCGCTGCCGTCGTGGCTGCCCTTCGTCGGCGAAGAATTCGAACACATCTCCGCCGAGTTCACGACCGCCCAGGCGGTGACGCCGGGACAAGGGCAGGCGGTCGACATCGCCGGCATCCAGGTCGGCAAGGTCACCTCGGTCGACCTCGAAGATGGCCACGCCGTCGTCGGAATGGACATCGAGCCGCAGTACATGGAACTGATCCACCCCAACGCGACCTTCCTCCTGCGGCCGAAGACGGGCCTCAACGACATGGTCGTCGAGGTCGAACCGGGCACCGGCAAGAAGCACGTCAAGAGCGGCACCGAATTCACCCTGGCGCAGACCGAACCAAATACCAACCTCGACGCCTTCCTCGGCAGCCTCGACGCCGACACCCGCCAGTACATCCAGCTGCTGGTGGCCGGCGGTGCGCAGGGGATCGGCGGACGGGGCGTTCAGCTCTCCAACGCGCTGCGTCGCTTCCAGCCCTTCGTCCACTACACCGCGAAGTTGAACAAGGTCGTCGCCCAGCGCCACGTCGCCCTCGCCCGGGTGATCCACGACTTCGGCCTGCTGACCACCGAACTCGGTCGCCACGATTCGGAGATCAAGCGCTTCGTCACCTCCTCCAACGCCGCCCTCGGCAACTTCGCCAACCAGCAGCAGTCGATCCAGACCGCCCTGCAGGAGTTCCCCTCGACGCTTCGTGCCGCAAACGCCGGCCTCGCCAGCTCCAACCGCTTTTCCCAGGCCGCCTACCCGGCGCTGATCAGGCTGATCCCGCAGGCGCAGGCGCTGACCCCGGCCTTCAAGGCCACCGAGCGTCTGTTCAGCCAGACCACCGTGCCGATCCGCGACCAGATCCGACCCTTCACCCGCCAGATCCGTCCGGTACTGACTCACACCAACGAAGCTTCGGGTCCGTTCAACAAGACCGTTCACGGCTTCGGCAACTCCCTCGGCGGACTGAACTCCTTCTTCAATGAGCTCGCTTACAAGCCAAAGGGCGCGGCGCAGAGCTATCTCTTCTACCTACCGTGGCTGAACCACGATCTCAGTTCCGCATTCAACCTCGAAGACGCGGGCGGACCGGTGTTACGTGGGCTCATCGAGGTCACCTGCAACGGCTCGTTCATCGGCTACGGATTGACCGAACCGAAGCCCCAGCTGAAAACGCTGCTGCAGCTGCTGAGTGTCCCGCGGGCGGACGAAATCCCCGTCGCTTCGAATCCAAGCGGCAAATGTGAATACACGGAAAAGAAATGAGCAAGCGCGCCCCCAGCACCACCCAGCTCCTCGTAATCGCCGGCTTCGCGCTGTCGTGCTTCGGGATCCTGCTCTTCCTCTGGGTCACCTTCGGCGGGCCGACCCCGTTCAAAGCAAAGCCCTACGAGATCAAGATCCCGTTCGACGAGGCGACCACGCTGGCCGAACAGTCCGACGTCCGCATCTCCGGCGTCAACGTCGGCAAAGTCCAGAGCATCGCCCTGGCGCCGAACGGCAAGCAGGCGCTGGCGACGGTCGACATCGACGACAAGTACGCGCCGCTGCCCGAATCGACGCGAGCGCTCCTCCGCACCAAGACCCTCCTCGGCGAGACCTACATCGAACTCACTCCGGGTTCGCGCAATGGCCCACAGATGCCGGACGGTGGCACCCTGCCCGCAGCGAACCTCACCCAGTCGGTGCAGCTCGACGAGATCTTCCGCACCTTCGACCCGCAGACCCGCGCCGCCTTCCAGAGCTGGATGCAGGAAGCAGCGGTCGCGATCAACGGCCAGGGCCAGAATCTCTCCTATGCAATCGGTCAGTTCGAACCGACCTTCACCGAATTCGAAAGGCTCTTCCGCGTCCTCGACACCCAGCGCGTCGCCGTCGGCCAGCTGCTCCGCAACGGCGCAACCACCTTCCAGGCCCTGCGGGGGCGTGAAGGCGAGCTGGCGAGCCTGATTCAGAGCTCCAACGCCGTCTTCCAGACCACGGCGCGGCGTGACCAGGACATCGAAGCGTTGTTCCGGGCCTTCCCGACCTTCCTTGACGAGTCGAAGCTGACCCTGAACCGGCTGAAAACCTTCGCCGTCAATACCGATCCGTTGATGCGCCAGCTCGTGCCGGCCGCCGAACAGCTCTCACCGACCCTGGTGGCCTTGGGCAAGCTGGCACCGGAAGCGAAGGGCTTATTCGAAGGACTGGCTCCAGTAATCGCACGGGCGCCAACCGCGTTCCCCGCGTTGCGCAAGCTGCTTCGGGACGACTTCCCGCCTCTGCTGCGAGCGCTCGACCCATTCATCCGCAATCTCAACCCCCTGCTCACGGGTCTTGGCCTCTACAAACATGAGGTCACTTCGTTCTTCGGGAACGTGACGTCGGCGCTCAACTCCGAATTGACCACCGAAAACGAAGCGGGCGAACACATTCACTTCCTCAGGGTGCTGGGACCAATCAATGCCGAATCCCTCGCCAGCTACCCCAACCGTCTGGCAATCAACCGAAACAGCGCCTACAGCCCGCCGCAATGGGCCGAGAACCTTCTTGCGGGTCTCCCCGGCTTCAGCACCGCTCAGTGCAGCTCCGGGATCGCCGCTGCGCCCAACCCCAAAACTCCGGAGAGTCCCGCCTTCCAAGAACACGTCCGGAAGACCAAAGAGAGCGGCGAACCCGTCACTGAAGCCGAAACCCTTCAGCAAGCCGAAGACCTCTTCACTCGCCTGAAGAAATACGCATTTGGCGAACAGACCGGAACCGCCAACGCGCCCACCCCACCCTGCACCCAGCAGGCCCCGATCAAGTCGATCTACGGCAGCGGCGAAGCCACGACCTACCAGCACACCTTCGAACAGACCGGGAAATAGGCGCCGCTGGCGCGGCGCCATCGGCCTTACGGGGGCTGGTCGATCAGGAACCGCGGGCGACCCGCTCGATCAGGTCGGCTGCGACCTCGGTTCCGCGCGCTGCCCGCAGAGTCCGCGACATCTCCTCCAGGCGCTGCGCGAGCTCCCGGTCCGCCAGCAGGCGGTCGATCGCGCCGGTCAGCTCCTCGGGCGTGTGGCCATAGGTGTCCAGGCGGACTCCGAGGCCGGTTTCGTCCAGCCGCTGGGCGTTGTCGTACTGGTCCCAGAAGAGCGGCAGGACGACCATCGGCTTGCCGAAGTAGAGCGACTCGGTGACGGTGTTGTTGCCGCCGTGGGTGATCACGAGGTCGACCTGGGGCAGGATCGAGGTCTGGGGCAGGAACTCCGCCCCGACCATGTTGTCGGCCAGCTCGAACTCATCGGCCTGCGGGCCCTTGGAGACGATCACGCGGTAGCGCTCGCCGCCGAGCGAGGCGACGAGGCTTCGCATCAGCTCGACGTCGGCGGAGCCGAGCGAGCCGAGGCTGAGATAAAGGAGCGGATCCTCGCCGCCGGCGAACGGCTCCGGCAGCTCCCAGGCGGCGTCGGTGGCGCGGACGCTTGCCTGGAGGTTGTGCCAGCGCGGGCCGAGGGCGCGGGCGCGGGGGTAGTCGATCTCCTCCGGATAGAGGTAGAGATTGAGCCAGGGGCTCTCGTGGATGAAGTCGTCGCGGGGCAGCAGCGGCGCGCCGTGCCCCCGACAGAACTCATCGAAGTCGGCATGGAGCTCGGAGTGCGCCTCGCGGTAGGCGGCCCAGTACTCGCCCCAGCGGCTGCGGTCCTCAAGGGGCAGGCCGGAGAACACCGGCGGCACCGCGTGGTCCTTGATCTCCGCCGGATTGCAGGAGGCGATCCGGACCCAGGGGCGGCCCGAGGCGAAGAGGGCGGGGAAGCTGACGACGTTGTCCTCGACGATTACGTCCGGGCGCAGCTCCGCGAAGATCTCGAGCAGGCGCTCGTCGACGAACTTGGCGCCATCGACGAGCGCCTGGAAGGTGGGGGCGATGAAGCCCGCGAGCTGCTCGATCGTCGGCCGGCGGAAGACCGGCGCGGTGTCGCGGATGAACTCCTTCCAGAACTGGCCGGGGACTTCCTCGGTCTCCGGCGGCGGCGTCAGCCGCATCAGCCGCTCCTCGAACCCCTGCGCCGCGAGCGTCCCGGCGAAGGACTCCTCGACGATGAAGACGACCCGGTGCCCGCGGGCGCGCAGCACGTCGCCGATCCCGACACAGTTGTTCGTCGGACCGAAGGCACCCTCGGGGAAGAAGACGATCGTCGAGCCGGCCTCGCTCACGTCGTAAAGATACGTCCGGTTAGCATCGGGGACGTGTTCGGTCGCGACAAGCGCAGGAAGCGGACGGTGCGGCTGCGGGTCGAACCGCCGGGGGAAGCCAGCTACGAGGCCGAGCTCGAGCTTGGCGCCAGGGACCCGATGGTGCCGACCGCGCCGGGAGCCCGCTTCGAGGTTCTCGTGGCCGCCGACGACCCAAGGCGAATGGCGCTCCCGCAGAGTCCGGTCTTCAC
>JADGPJ010000060.1 GCA_017882505.1 Solirubrobacterales bacterium
CTGCCAGATTGGGGTCGACGAGCGAGAGCCCCTGGCGCTGGAAATCGAGGGCGGCGATCAGAGACTTCAGCCATCTTTCCGCGAGCTTCTTGCCGGGCGCACCGGAGGCGACGGCTCTGACCCGGGTCAGAGCGTGGTGTGCATCGCGTCGCCAGTGGGCCAGAGCCTGCAGCGCCGCCGCATCCTGTGGCGAGGCCTGGTTGAAGCCGGCGCCCTTGACGTTGGATTTGGCGAGGGCGAGCAGAGCCAGGGTGAATTCCATCGAGTCATCCGCGAGGCCGGCGCGATAGGGGTCGATCGCGGCCGAAACCGCCGCCGCCTTGGCCTGTGCGGTGCTTGCGGTTGCGCTCATCGGGCTGCCAGCCCCACGCGCTCGTGGGGCGGTTCCTGAGTGATGCCGAGAACTACCTCACGGACCGCGTCGACGCCGAGCGCGGCGGGTCTCGACAGTGACCCTTGCTCGTCGATCTGGACGATGCCGGGAACTCCGTAGACGCGGTAGGCGTCGAAGAGCGACTCGTCGGCCTGGGGAACGACACGATCCAACCCGAACTCAGTCGCCTTCTCCTCGATGCGATCGATACTACCGCTGCTGATTACTGCCAGCGTCAGCTCGTCCGCGCGCTCGCGCTGGGCCCGCGCGACCTCATCGAGGGCCGACTCGCAGGCCCCGCAGCCGGGATCGGTGAAGAAGAGCGCGACCGGGAGACCCGGCGCGAGCAATGAGTCGAGCGAGACCGGCTCACCGTGGAGATCCCTGCCGGCGAAGCCGGGAGCGGTCGTCCCCGGCTCGAGCGGTGGCAGCGCCTTCGCCCCCGCCTTCGGCGCGCTCGCCCCGGCGCCCTCGGCCTCGAGGCGCAGGAGCAGCCTGCCGTTCTGCTGCAACAGCTGCCAGCAGAACCACCCGAGGCCGGCCAGGACCGCAACCATGAAGACGACGCCCGGGCGATCCTGCACCGCCGGAACGGTGACCCAGTCGAACGCGCTCACCGGCTGTCCGCTTAGGGCGACGAACGCGGCGATGGCGCCGAGCAGGAGATTGCGAACCAGCGTTCCGCGCCCCACCTCGGTCTGGGTGAGCCCCCCGAAGCAGTTGCAGTCGGGCGCGGACCCCGCCCGCAGAGTGCGGGCTATCGCGACGCTGAAGATCACCAGAAGCGCCACCGCCGCCAATGCGGCCCAGCGGGCAGTGGTAGCCGGAACCAGCGCGGCGGCGATCGCGAGCTCGACGACCGGCAGCAGCAGCGCGCCCGCCGGGGCCAGGCGCGGCGGCACCCCGAACGCCTCGATCGCTCGCCGGGTGCCGGAGCGGTCCGCCAGCTTGGCGACCGCGGCCACCGCGAACACCACGCACAGGAGCAGTTGCGAAAGCGAGACCGCGAAAGTCACTCGATTCCTTCCTCTTGCGTCCGGGCCGGGAAGCACTTCGCACGGCGCTTCCTCGCCGCCGATGCTAGACAGCCCGGCTTCGCATGTCGAATCGGCGCTTGAAGGTCGGGCTCGGAGGGCCCGGTGACCGCTAACGTGCGGGCAGGCATTCCCTCCCAGAAGGGTCGGTTGACGTGCGGCGATTCGGTGGCGGTGCAGGTGCGATGGCGGTGGCCGCGGTTCTGTTGGTGGCGACCCTGCCGGGCACCGCTGGCGCGCAGGTCACCCCGCGCCCCGACCTCACGGTGTCGGCAGGCTCCGTCAGCGCTGCCAACGGAAAGCTGACGGGGTCATTCGTGGTGCGCAACAAGGGCGCGGAGCGGAGCGGACGGTTCTCGGCGGCCCTGATCATTCGGGCGCCCGGGAAGAATCGTCAGGTCAAACGCTTCCCCTTGCATTCGCTGGATGCCTCGGGATCGCGGACCGTGGAGGTGGCGGTCGCGGTGCCGTCCCGTTTGCCGACCGGCTCGCTGCCGATTCGAGTCTGCGTGGACAGAGCCGGCAAGGTGCGTGAGCGCTCCGAGCGCAACAACTGTCGAAAGGTGGGGACGGTCCGGGTTGGTGCGAGCCCGACGGGCCCGGTCTCCTCCGTGCCCAAGAACCCGATC
The DNA here is from genome assembly GCA_017882505.1 of Solirubrobacterales bacterium. GTDB lineage: Bacteria > Actinomycetota > Thermoleophilia > Solirubrobacterales > 70-9 > VAYN01. The sequence continues at coordinate 2,037 of JADGPJ010000060.1, forward strand.
CCCTTCACCGCCGGGGTCCCGTTCATGCTCGAAGACGCCCAATCCAACTATTGGGTCTACGTCCCTCGCTCCTACGACGCGACGCACGCGACGCCGACGACCCTCTTCGTCTGGCTCCATGGCTGCGGCGGCGAAAGCTCCGGCGACATCTACACGGTGAGTCCGGGAGGAACCCAGGACTGGATCTCGATCGCCGTCGGGGGCAGGGAGGGAGGGTGCTGGGACCCCAACGCCGACCAGGCGAAAGTGCTGGCGGCGATCGCCGACATCAAGACCCACTTCAACGTCAACCCGCGCCGCGTCATCCTCGGCGGCTACTCCTCGGGAGGAGATCTCGCCTACCGAACCGCGTTCTACAACGCCAACTTCTTCGCCGGCATCCTGGTTGAGAACACCTCCCCCTTCAGGGACACCGGCTCCAGCCAGGCGGCGTCGCTCGCCGCCGCCTCCTGGAAGTTCCACGTCGTCCATCTCGCCCACCTGCAGGACACGACCTATCCGATCGCCGGCGTCAGAGCAGAGACGGATGCGATGGTCGCGGCCGGGTTCCCGCTGACGCGGGTCGAGGTGGACGGCGGCCACTACGACGAACCCGGGGCGATCGAGAACGGGCACGCGGTTCCGGGAACCAGCGCCGACCTCGCGACCTACCTGCTCCCCCATATAGACGACGGCTGGCTGTCGCCGTGACCGACGCCCTGACCGAGCCGCGCCGACTCGTCGACGGTCTGACACCGAGGCGGAGCCGAACGCTGGCTGATCCAGACCGACGGGGGATCGACATTCGCCCAGCTGGCTTCAAGTCGCGCCAGGCGATGATCCTGATCGCCACGGTGCTCGCCTGTCTCGTGGGGGGCGCCACCGGCATCAGTGCGGGCGCCTCGCGACCGGCGTCAACCACGGGGCCGCCACGGATCTCGTTGTCGGTACCCGCGGAGCTCGGGAGCAAGGCCGTGATCGTCGCGAAGGGCAAGGTGACCCCGGCTCCCTCACACGGGCGGGTGGTCCTTCAGTTTCGGAAGGGCGGAAAGTGGCGAGCGCTGGGGAGCGGCCCCGTGCGCCGCGGGAGATTCAGGATCTCCCGCTCGCTGCCGTCGACGGTCAAGGTGACGCGGGTTCGCGCCCTGCTGTTCGAAGGCAAGCACCGGGTCGCGACCTCGAGCGCTCGAACTGTGCGCGTGCGGGGTGGCGGGCGCAAACCGACGCCGGCGCCTCCGGCTCCCAGTCCCGCTCCGCCGGCCCCGATCGAAGATCCGCTGTCGGAAGGCTCGCTGATGGCGACCGTCCAGCAGTACGCCGGCCTGCCGAACCATCTGAGCGGCACCGCCAACAGCGCCGCCGCGCTCGCCGAAATCTCCGGCCAGCTCGCCGCCGCCGGGCTACAGCTGGGCCAACAGGCCTTCACCTATCCGGGGTTCCTGCCGACCCAGGTGGCCCTCCGCTCCGGCTCCACCAGCGTCCCCGCCGCGGCGATCGCGCCCTTCCTCTACTCGGGCACCACGCCCCCGGGCGGAGTCACCGCTCCTCTGTTCGACGGCGGCAACGGTGTCTACGACAAGAGCAAGGTCGCCGGCAAGATCGTCGTCGTCTCGATCAGCTACCAGAACAACTCGAAAGCGGTGCATCTCGAAAGCGCGATCGAAGCGGCGGTTGAAGGCGGTGCCGCGGGCGTGGTCGCGGTCACCCAGGGTGTCGGCGACTACCCGAAGTGGCAGGACAGCAACGCCCGCACCGGAACCGGGCCGCTGCCGGTGCTGCTGGTCGGCAAGCGCTCCGGATCGGCGGTCATCGAAGCCGCCGAACAGGGGGAAAGCCGCAACCTCGTCCTCACCGCGACCACCGCCACCGCCTGCGATCGCGACGTCTGGAGAGAACTCGAAGGCGCCGAACCGGGCCGCCGCGTGTTCGTCGGCGTGCCCGCTTCGAGCTTCACGCCCTCTGCCTCCGAACACGGATCGGGCGTCGCGATCCTGCTCGGTCTGGCGCGCCATTACGCGGCGATGCCGAAGTACCAGCGCCCCGAGACCCTCATCTTCATCGCGGTCGGCGGCCACGAAGTCGGCTGGCTCGGGCTGCAGGCGCTGATGGCCAGCTCCCGCGGGAGCTGGTTCACCGAAGCCGACGCCTACGTCCACCTCGGCTCGTCGCTGGGCGCCCCGACCGCCGAAGAAGAACCGAGTGGGGCGATCAAGATCACCCCGGTCCCCGATCCGACCGGTCGCCTCCACAACAGCGAAAACCCCCTACTCGAAACCAGCATTACGGAAGACTTCGCGGCAGCCGGAGTCCCGACCCCCAACACGCCACCCTTCGTCGCCAGCGGTGGCGAGCAGACCTACGCCTATGCGGCGGGCGTGCCGATCGCGTCGTTCAGCGGTTCGAGCCTCTACTTCCACACCGCCGGAGATCTGCCGAGCACCGTCGATCCGACCATCCTCGCCCAGGACGCCGAAGCCTTCCGCCGCTCGGTCGACACGATTACCGCCCTCGCCCCGGGGCAGCTGCGAGCGGAAAACTCCCTGGCGGCTCAACATGGATCCGAAGTAAACGCCGCCAAACGAGCGCCGACCAACCCGACGCTGGGGTCCGGGGGAACCCTGGGGTCCGGAGGCGTTGGTGGGCCCGCGGCGACCCCGGTGCCGCACTGCCCTTAATGGGCGGCCACTCCTCGACCGCTCACCGGCGCGTCTGTTTCTCTCGGCCTCGCGCTCCTCGTCGTGCTGACCACACGCCCAAGCTAGGCCGCGGAACCGGGTAGTGATAGCCAGATCTCAACCAAGGAGAACGACATGCAGATCACCAGGAATTCACTCGGAACCAATCCTGGGCCAAGCGATTGGTTCACTGGAACCGTCCACATCGACACCGTCGCGACGCCCACCGAGCCCTCGCGGCTTGGCGCTGCCAGCGTCCACTTCACGCCCGGCGCACGTACCGCCTGGCACACCCATCCCTTCGGACAGACCATCTTCGTCACCGAGGGCATCGGCCTCTGCCAGCGGCGCGGTGGGCCGATCGAGTCGATCCGGCCCGGCGACCGGGTCTTCTTCGAGCCGGGTGAGGACCACTGGCACGGTGCCAGCCCGGACCGCTTGATGACGCATCTGGCGATGCAGGAGGTCGACGACTCGGGCAGCCCGGTCACCTGGGGCGAGCACGTCACCGACGAGGAGTACGGCGCCGCGACGAGCCCCGGCAGCTGATGTGGGTCCAACGGGTGATCAGGCTCCCGGCGCGGCCGCGCGGCTTCCACCTGGGCACCGCGGAGGTGCTCGATGCCCTTCCCGAGCTTCAAGAGATCTCGGTCGGGATCCTGCACCTGCTGATCCAGCACACCTCGGCATCCCTGGCGTTGAGCGAGAACGCCTCGCCGGACGTGCGCCGCGACTTCGAGGCCTGGTTCGACCGCGCGGTCCCCGAGCGCGCGCCCTACTGGACCCACACCCTGGAGGGCGACGACGACCTGCCGGCCCACGTCGCCCTTCGTTGCTTTCGGCGGGTTTGTAACGCCGGCGGCAGCCGCCGGCGGGCGAGAAGACCAGGAGCGCCAGCAGGGCCGTCAGGCCAATGCTCGACGGTAGGGAGCGCTCGCCGAGGCGAGATGCGGCCCAGGTGCAGCCTTCCGTTCCGGCTGTGCTCTCTCCTAACACCTCGGGCCGAGCCCACTCCGGTCAAAGAGGGCGCGCTCGAGTTCGCCAGCGCAAGTATCCGGACTCGGTTCCGGCCGAGCTGAGCGTCGATTCCCAGTCAGATGAGCAAGCCCTGCCCCTCTTGGCGCTTCAGAGGCTCGGCGGGGAAGCGCAAGCCGAAGCGCTCGATGAGACCCGGGACGCTTGATGGATCCATCTCCAGCGCGTAGCGCTCGCACATCTCGCCGAGGATCGCCGGGTCGGCCTGCACGACGCCCCCCAGCTCGACCAACTCGGCGAAGAAACGCTCGAAGCCCGCCGGCGCGATGATCTCGAGGATCCGGCATGGCTCGTCGCCGGCGTTCCAGAACGTGTGCCACTCGCCACGCGGCTTGAGCACAAGATCGCCGGTGCCCGCCTCGAGCACGTCGTCGCCCAGGAGCGCTCCCATGCGGCCCTCCAAGACATAGCTGTACTCGTCCTCGCGCGTGTGCCGGTGCAGCGGTGCCGCCAGCGCCCGCGCGGACATCGGATGTTCGACGAGCGAGAAGTCGCCGTCGCTCGCTTCGCCGTCGAGCATGAAGCGCACCCCGATGCTGCCCAGAAACCCGCTCCTGCCATCTCCGGGCCCGACGACCCTCTTCGATCCGCTCTGCATCGTGTTCTCCATTTCATTGAACGGCTATGTTGCGCGAAAACATAGAGGCCGCCGGGGCGCATGTCAAACTTGATCGGACACCAATGGCCGATCAACCTCGCACCTACCGCATGCAGCGTCGAGCAGAGTCCCAACAAGAGACCCACCGGCGCATCACCGAGAGTGCCGTGGAGCTACACGGAACCCTGGGCCCTTCGCGGACGTCCATGAGCGCCGTCGCGGCCCATGCCGGGGTCCGTCGCTCGACGCTCTATCGCCATTTCCCCGACGAGGCAGCGCTCTTTGACGCGTGCACCGCGCACTGGGCGGCCGCCAACCCGCCACCCGACCTCAATTCGTGGTCGCCGATCGACGACGTGGACGAGCGCTTGGCGGTTGCGCTTCGTGGCCTCTATGCGTTTTACGGACGCACCGAGCTCATGCTCGCGAACCTGATCCGCGATGAGGAAACCGTGCCGCTCGTCCGTGAGCGCTTCGCCGCTTTCCGTGGCTACCTTGGAATGGCACAGGACACGCTGCTGGCCGGACGCAAGCTGCAAGGTGCCGCCAAGCGCCGTACGCAGGCTGCGATCGGGCACGCGATTGCGTTCTCCACCTGGAGGTCCCTCGTAGGAGAGCAGGGGCTGGATGACGCGGGCGCCGTGAAGTTGATGGGTTTGCTCGTGGCTGCCGCTGAACAGAAGCATCGGGCTTCGACGGGCAATCAAGCCCGTTGAGCCGAGGCAGCGGCGACTTGAGAGCAGGCACTCGCCCCACGGAGTGCCTGCTCTCAATCGGGAGGAGTGGAGTACTGCCCCCGGACACCGGGGTCGAGCTCATCGAGGAGGTCTTGAAGTCCCAGGCAGAGCACTTCATAGCGACTGTCGCCGAGGGCCGCGGCCCAGCCGGACTCGATCTGGCCGATCAGGCGCCGGCCCTCGCGGATCGCTTCCCAGCCGGTCTCGGTGAGGGTGATCAGCTTTGCGCGGCCGTCGCTGGGATCCGGTCGTCTCTCGAGGTAACCGAGCTGCTCGAGACTGTCGACAAGCTCGGCCATCGCCGACAGCGACATATCCGACCAATCGGCGAGGTCGGTCAGCCGCGTTCCCTGCGCCTTGATCGTCCCGAACACCTGAAGGTGGGCCGGACGAATCCCCTCGACGCCAACGGACGTTTCACCTCGGACCGCGAGCTCTGCCCTGAACAGCCGCAGCAGGTTGCCCAGCAGCTGGCCAATCGGGAGCCGCTCCGGGCCTCTGCTCTCGGTCATGGTTTGAACATGCTACGGTAACCGAAACTTCGGGAACCGAAGTAACTGGAGGGAGGGCGCACGATGGCGCACCTGAATCAGAGAATCTCGAATCCGCGCACGGGGCAGCAGATGAGCTTCGTCGAGCTCAGACCGGAGCTGCTGCGGATCGACAGCGTCAACCCGGCCACATCAGAGCGCGAGCCGGTTCACATCCACCCCCTCCAGGAGAGTGGTGCCGAGGTTCTCTCCGGTTCGCTCGTCTTCGAGGTCGAGGGCGTCGAACGCAGGCTGACGGCTGGCGGGTCGATCTCGATACCCCCGAACACGCCACACCGGTTCTGGAACGACGGCGAGGAGGATGCGCACTCGGTCCAGTTCTTCAGGCCGGCGCTCGATACCGCCGCCTTCTTCGAGACCTACTTCGAGCTGGGCCGCCGCGACGAACTCACGCGGCGGGGCGACCTCCCGCTGCTGCGACTCGCGGTGATGGTTCCCGAGTTCAGCGACGAGATCCGCCCTACCCGACCCCCGTGGCCGGTCGTCCGGGCCCTCACGGCGATCCTCGGTCCGATCGCGCGGCGGCGCGGCCTGGATGGTCGGCTCGCGTACCGCCAAGTCGGGCGCAGTGAAGCGGCCACGTAGCGAGTGGATTTGGAGTTCGAAGGCCCAACACGCTCATGCCGAGGGAGCCCGCCGGTCAATCTCCTGACCAGGCTCTTTCGTCAATCGTCTCAACTCACGAATCGGCGCCCGGTCTTCGTGTTCGCGGGCGTCCCGAGAAGCAGAGCGCCTGTCGGTTCGGTCTTGTCCGATCCAGCCACACGAGCACGCGGCGACGAAGCCTTCATCCCGTCGCCGAGCCAAGGCTTCGTGAGTTGGGCGGTAGTCGCTCATGCTCCTTTGACCGTATCGCCCTCAGCTTCCGGACGCACGCTGTCTTCGCCGAGCGCGACGCTCCTCGCACCGCTGGGTCGGGGGCACCGAAGAACGGCCTTGATGCCACCCCGGTGGGGGCAACGGCAGTGCCGTTTCTTCTGCACCGAAGCCGGGCACTTACTTATGTCTTGCCAACGGCGGCGGACGTAGCTCGGCCAGCGTAGGAAAGCGAGGCGGAACCGACGGGAATCGACGCATCTCCAGGCTATTTGGGGAACTAGTTCCCCAAACGCGGGGGATAGGTGGGGATGGTTCGAGTTTCCCCTCGGAGGACGAAGCCGCCCGTTTGCAGGGACCCTTCTTAGATGGAGCTAGGCGGATTCGAACCGCCGACCTCCTGGGTGCGATCCAGGCGCTCTGCCAGCTGAGCTATAGCCCCAAGGCTGCGGGGCTGGGAAGTTGTGCCCAGTGCCTCGCAGGAGCAAGGATAACCGCATAGTCTTTGGAAGCCTCATTCAGGGAATGGCGACATGAGCATCCTCGACGACGCAATTCGAGAGCATTTGGAACTGAAGCGCGCCCACGGTGCGGACGAAGCCGAGCTAAAAAAGCTCGAGGACGAGGCCTTTGGGCCGCCTGGGCGTCCTGAAGACGCGGATCCGTTCGCGGAGGCGCCGACCGAGTTCCTGACCGCCCCGGCCACCGGTGCGGACGAGGCCGCCGCCGACGCCGCCCGGGGAGAGCCGAGCGGGCGGCGCGAGCCCAACATAGCCGACCTGCAGGAGCCGCCGCCACCGATCCCGGCAGAGCAGCCGACCCCGGCGGAGGCGATCCCGGTCGACGCGCCCGAAGCTCCCTCCGAGGAGGAGCAGCCCGCGGTCGAACAGACGCTGCCCGTGCCCCATCCAGAGCCGGAGCCGTCCCCAGAGCCCGAGCCCGAGCCGGAGATCGACGGCGGCCACTCGACCGAGGAGCGCCACGCGATCGCCGAGCAGCCGACCGAGCTCTTCGACGTTGAGGCCGAGCTCGAGGCGGGCTCGGAACCGCGGAGCCCCACCGACGAACAGCTGCTCGACGCCGAGCTCTCGGAGCCGCGCCTGGCCCCGGTCGACCCGCTGAGCGGCATCGTCGACACCGGGCCCGACGCCGAGGGGGCCGAGGAGCCGGCAGTCGAGGACGAGGACGACTTCTTCAGCGAGCAGCGGCTCTCTGACGAGCTCGACCAAGCGCTCGAGGCGCCGCTGACCGACGAGCATCCCGCGGTCGCGCCGGCCGAGCCCGTCGGCCCTCCCACCGAGGAGCACGCGATCGTCGGGCCGGCCGAAGAACCGGCCGCGATCTACAACCTGGAGGAGGCCGAGGAGGACTCGGGCGAACTCGAGATCGAGGAGGACTCGGGCGAACTCGAGATCGAGGAGGACTCGGGCGAACTCGAGATCGACGACGACCCTCCGGCGGCGTCGGCGGCGGCCGAGGACCTCAAGGAGAAGGACGATGACGACGCCGAGGAGCACGAGGACGTGCTCGAGGACACCCCGGACTTCCTCGAGGACGCGCCCGAGGACGACAACCTCTGGTTCGAGCAGAAGCCCCCCAAGGACTTCGACTTCGACGACTGATCGAGGCCGTACCGGCTACTCAGTAGGTTCCCCGGGATGGCCGACGTCGCAATCGAGGCCGAAGGCCTGCGCAAGTTCTACGGGAGGGTGCGGGCGCTCGACGGGATCGATCTGCGGGTCCCGGTCGGAACCGTACTCGGCCTGCTCGGGCCCAACGGCGCCGGTAAGACGACCGCCGTCCGCATCCTCACCACCCTGCTCCCGCCCGACGGCGGCAGCGCCCGGGTCGCCGGCTTCGACGTCGCCACCGAGGCGGCGAAGCTGCGGAGCAAGATCGGCCTCGCCGGCCAGTACGCGGCGGTCGACGAGAACCTGACCGGGGCCGAGAACCTGGAGATGGTCGGCCGCCTCTACCACCTGCCGAAGGGGGAGCCGCGCGCCCGCGCCGCCGAGCTGCTCGAACGCTTCGACCTCAGCGACGCCGCCGACCGCCTGGTCCGCACCTACTCCGGCGGGATGCGACGCCGCCTCGACCTCGCGGCCGCCCTGGTCGCCCGGCCGCCGGTCCTCTTCCTCGACGAGCCGACGACCGGGCTCGACCCGCGCAGCCGCCTCGGCCTCTGGGAGACGATCGAAAGCCGGGTCGCCGGCGGCACCACGGTCCTGCTCACCACCCAGTACCTGGACGAGGCCGACCGCCTCGCCGACCGGATCTCGGTCATCGACCACGGCCGCGTCATCGCCGAGGGCAGCTCCGACGAGCTCAAGGACCAGGTCGGCGGCGAGCACCTCGAGGTAACCCTCGAGTCCGAGTCCGACGTCGAGGCGGCGATCGTGGCGCTGGAGCCGGTCGCGGCGGAGCGCCCGGCCCTGGTCGAGGGCGTGCTGCGGATGCCGATCAAGCAGCGCAGGGGGACGATCGCCGAGGCGGTTCGCATCCTCAACGACGCCGGGATCGGGATCGACGACGTGGCGATGCGGCGGCCGACCCTCGACGACGTCTTCCTCACCCTGACCGGGCACGCGGCCGAGTCCGCTGACGGCGACGGCGACGGCGAGGAGTCCGGGGGCGAGCGATGAGCAACTTCCGCCACGGCATCTCCGACACGCTGGTGCTGGCCAAGCGCAGCTTCCTCCGCATTCCCCGCGCCCCCGACCTGCTGCTCTCCTTCACCGTGCAGCCGATCATGTTCGTGCTGCTCTTCGTCTACGTCTTCGGTGGCGCGATCGTCACCCCCGGCTACGACTACGTCGACTTCCTGATGCCGGGGATCATCGTCCAGACGATGGCCTTCGGCGGTTTCGTCACCGCGCTGGGCCTGGCCGAGGATCTGAAGAAGGGCCTGGTCGACCGCTTCCGCTCGCTGCCGATGTCCCGCTCCGCCGTCCTCGCCGGCCGCACCCTCGCCGACGTCGCCACCAACACGGTCTCGATCGCGATCATGATCGTCGTCGGTGTCCTCGCCGGCTTCTCCTTCGACGCCCCCGTCGCCCACATCGCCGCCGGCATCTTGCTTCTGCTGCTGTTCGGCTACGCCTTCTCCTGGGTCTTCGCCTTCATCGGCCTCTCCTCGTCCTCGCCGGAGGCCTCGCAGTCGCTGGGCTTCATCCTCATCTTTCCCCTCACCTTCGTCTCCTCGGCCTTCGTCCCGGTCGACTCGATGCCGTCGGCGCTGCAGGCCTTCGCCGAAGTCAACCCCTTCACGATCGTCGTCGACGCGATGCGCTCGCTCTTCCTCGGCGCCCCCGCCGGCAACTCCGTCTGGGCCGCCGTCGCCTGGTCGATCGGCATCGCCGCCGTCTTCGCCTACCTCTCGGTGGCGAAATACAAGCGCGCCGTCGTCCGCTGAGCAAAGCCGCGAACGACGCCTTCGGCCCCTAGACTTTCCAGCGAGGGGCCATAGCTCAGCTGGCAGAGCGCCGCGTTTGCAACGCGGAGGTCGCCGGTTCGATCCCGGCTGGCTCCACTCGCCGCGCGTTCTAGCCGATGCCCGACTCGCGCAGCGCGGCTCAGGCGATCAGGCTCTCCGCCCGCTTCGCCTCCGGCAAATTCTGGTCCGCGTGGTAGCTGCTGCGGACCAGGGGGCCGGCGGCGACCGACTCGAAGCCGAGGTCGTAGGCGGCCTTCTCCAGCGCCGCGAACTCGTCGGGGTGCCAGTAGCGGACGACCGGCAGGTGGTTCTCGGTCGGGCGCAGGTACTGGCCGACGGTCAGCACCTGGACGCGGTGCTCGCGCAGGAGGCCGAAGGTCTCGACCATCTCCTCGAAGCTCTCGCCGAGGCCCACCATCAAGCCGGACTTGGTGACGACGTCGGGCCCGCCCATCTCCTTCGCCGTCCGCAGGACGCGGGCGGAGCGCAGGAACTTGGAGCCGCGGCGCGCCATCGGGTAGAGGCGCGGCACCGTCTCGACGTTGTGGTTGAAGACGTCGGGGCGCTCGTGGATCACCTTCGCCAGCGGCATCTCCTGGCCACGGAAGTCGGGGGTGAGGATCTCGATCTTGCACTCGGGGGCCATCATCCGGATCGACCGGATGACGCCGACGAAGGCGCTGGCGCCGTAGTCGGGCAGGTCGTCGCGGTCGACCGAGGTGACGACGGCGTGGCGCAGGCCCATCGCTTTCACCTGGTTGGCGACGCGCAGCGGCTCCAGCGGGTCGTTCCAGGTCGGCTTGCCGGTCTGCACGTTGCAGAATCCGCAGCGGCGGGTGCAGACGTCGCCGAGGATCATGAAGGTCGCGGTGCCGCGCTCCCAGCACTCGCCGACGTTGGGGCAGTTGGCCTCCTCGCAGACGGTGTGGAGGTTGTCGGCGCCGATCGTCGCTTTGAGTCGGCGGTAGTTGGGACCGCCAGGCGCCGGCACTTTCAGCCACGGCGGCTTGCGCGCGCGCTTGAACGGAACCGTCCCGTCGGCCTCGGCGGCGGTCCCCCCCGGCTTGGCGCGGGAGCGGGTGACGTGGATTCGCTCGGTGACCTCGGTCATGACGTCGCCTTGAGCGTAGCGGCCGGCCGCTCCAGGCCGAGATCGGCCGGATCGGTGGCGACCGGGGTGCGGTCGAAGACCCGCCCGAAGCGCTCGGCGACGGTGCCGGCGAAGGCGCCGAGATCCTGCTCTGCGCCCAGCTCGCGCGTCAGCGAGGTCATCGCCACACCCTGGATCCCGCAGGGCACGATCCACTCGAATGGCTGCAGGTCGTTGCTGACGTTGACGGCGAGGCCGTGGGTGGTGACGCCGCGGCTGACGTGCACCCCAATCGAGCCGATCTTCCGCGCCTCCCCGCCCGGGGGCGGCTCGCCTTCGGTCCAGACCCCGGTCAGGCCGGCGATCGTCTGCGCCGTGACGCCGTGCTCGCCGAGCGAGCCGATCATCACCTGCTCCAGGCCGCGGACGTACTCGTGGACGTCGTTGCCGTAGGGCGCGAGGCTGACGATCGGGTAGGCGACCAGCTGGCCGGGACCGTGGTAGGTGACGAGACCGCCGCGGTCGGTGTCGAGCACTTCGATCCCCTGCGTCTCGTACCACTGGACCCCCATCGGCAGCTCCTCCGGGGTAGAGCGGCGGCCGCGGGTGTAGACGGGCGTGTGCTCGAGCAGGAGCAGGATGTCGCCGATCTCGCTCCGCTGGCGCGCTCCCTCCAGCCGCTTTTGCGCCTCGCGCGCCTCTTCGTAGGGCACGGTTCCGCAGTGGACGACCAGGATCTCGTCACTCATCTTCATAATCCTTGCAGGATGCGTCCCTATCCTTGATGGACCGCTGATGGTCCAGTCCAAGGTTCTCCGACCCGAATGGCTCCCGGCCGTGGCGCTCAGCTCAGCGCTCGCGGTGCTGATGCTCATCTGGAGCCCGCCCGTCGGCGACCTCGCGGCCCAGGTCTTCCGCACCGAGCTCTTCCAGCGGGCGGGCCTGGCGATCTGGAACGGCAGCTGGTACGGCGGCCACTACACCCTCACCTACAGCCTCCTCTTCCCGCCGCTGGCTGCTCTGCTCGGCCCGCAGCTGGTCGGCGGTCTCGCCGTCGTCTCCTCCTCCTACCTCTTCGATCGCCTGGTCCGCGACCGCTGGGGGGCGGAGGCGCGCTGGGCGACGCTCTGGTTCGCCGCCGGCGTCGTCACCCTGCTCGCCGACGGCCAGCTCACCTTCGCGCTGGGAGTCGCCTTCGGCCTCGCCTCGCTGCGCTGCCTGCAGGTCGGTCGCGGCCGTCTGGCCATCGCCGCCGCCGCGGGCTGCGCCCTCTCCAGCCCGGTCGCTGCCGCCTTTCTCGCCGGCGTCGTCTTCGCCGGGGCCTGGGAACGGGGCAGGCGCGTCAACCGCGCCGCCCTCGGCGCCGGGGCGCTGGCGCTCGCCCTGACGATCATCCCCAACCTCGCCTTCCCGGAACCGGGCCAGTTCCCCTTCGCCTTCTCCTCCTTTCTCGCGATCCCGCTCTGGTGCGCCGCTGCGCTCTACGTCATCCGTGACCTGCCCGGGGAGCGGCAGCTGCGCCGGGTGATCGTCGGCTACCTGCTGGCCTCGACCCTGATCTGGCTGATGCCGAACGCGCTCGGCGGCAACGCGGTCCGACTCGGCGCCCTCTTCGGCGGCCCGGTGCTGGCCGCGGTCGTGCTCTCGCGTCGTCCCCGCGTCGCCCACTGGCTGCTGGCGCTGGTGCTGGCCGGCAGCCTCTACTGGCAGCTGACCGCCAGCGTCTCCCAGATCGCCCGCTCCGTCGGCGATCCCTCGACTACCTCCGCCTACTTCCAGCCGGCCGCGAGCTGGCTCACCGTCCACGGCGCCGACGGCAAACGGATCGAGGTGCCGCCGACCGCCAACCACTGGGAGTCCGCCTACCTGGCACCGAAGTTCGAGCTGGCACGGGGATGGCTGCGCCAAGCCGACACCACCCGCGACGACGTCTTCTACGACGAAGGCGAGCTCACCAACAGCGCCTACAGTGCCTGGCTACGCAACAACGCGATCTCCTACGTGGCCCTCCCGGATGCACCGCTCGACTACTCCTCGACCGAAGAGCAACGCCTGATCCTCAGCAACCCTTCCTACCTGACCCTGCGCCACCGGACCGAACACTGGCGGATCTACCAGGTGCACAACCCGAAGCCGCTGGTCGCGCCGCTCGGCGGTAGCCGGGCGCGCACGCTCTCGATCGGACCCGAAGGCTTCGCCCTCGACGTCACCAGGCCGGGCGAATTCCTCGTCCGCGTCAACTTCACCCCCTACTGGTCGATCGCCCACGGCAGCGGCTGCATCCTCCGCCGCGGCGAGTGGACGGTCGCCCGCGCCTCCCGGCCCGGCGTCTTCCGCGTCGTCGCCGACTTCTCGCTGGGGCGGGCGTGGAACGCGGTGACCGGGGCTCGAAAGACCTGCTGAGGGCGCCCGCGGGCGCCGCCCTAGGCGTAGGTGGCGAGGCGGATCCGCTCGAAGGCCAGCACGTCGCTCGGCGTGCGGGCAGCGGTGTGCGCGGTAACCGTCACCTTCGCCGCTTCGACCTTTCGCTCGAGCAGGTTTCGGACCGCGTCGGTCACGGTGAGGATTCGCAGCGCCGGCTCCAGCTGGTGGGCGGGGCGCAGGTCGAACGGGTCGCGGTCGGTGGGGATGTCACAGTGCCCGACGTCGCCGAAGCAGCCGCCGTGACCGAGGATGAAGAAGGAGCCGACGTAGGCCCTGTGCCGGGAGTCGGCCTCGCCACCGACACCACGAGGATCCATGAAGACTCGGGCTTCGAAGGAGGCCCCGGAGTGGTCGAGGCCGTAGAAGAGAAGATCGGATCGCTGGAAGGGCCGATCGGCCGGCGGCAGCTCGATCGGATCGCTGGTGAACCTCTCAACCATGTCCCGGCCCTTTCACCGCGGCGGTCGAGGCGGCGTAGTCGTAGCCGAGTTGGGTGATCTCAATCGTGTCCCTCACCGTCATCGGGAACGGCGCCAGGGCCCGATCGAGCAGGGGTGCCGGCACCCCGGCGCCAGGGTGGCGCAGCTGCCAGAGGTACCAGAGGCGATCGATCATGCTGTGGTGCGCCCAGAAGAGCGGGTCGTAGGCGGCGGTGGCGATATCGGCCATCGTGCCCCCGGTCCAGACGTGCACACCGTCATGGATGCTCTCGAGCTGGGTCTGGAAGGTGAAGAAGTCTCTGTTTTTCAGCACCCTCTCCACTTCCCCGGGGGAAGGGAGGAAGCCGGGGGCACCGGGGGCTCGGGTGGTTCGGGTCTGGCTGGGCACCGCTCGGCCCGAGGGTTGGATCGGCGAGTCGAACAGGGGGTTCCTTCTGCCGTTCGCTTTGCGTTTCGAGTAGGCACTCGGAATACCCTCGGCGTGCTCGGCCGTCCAGTCCCACCAGGGCAGGGTCACGCCGGGAACATGGTCCTGCAGCGCCTTCTCGAACAGGTAGAGGTAAGCGCGGTGCCAGGGGAGGAACAGCTCTCTGTGGTGGACGCAGGAGATCGGCAGCGGCAGGCCGTGGATTCCCGCCCAGTGCTGAAAGCCGCGATCGTCACCGATTCTCTGCGTCGCGGTTATCGCCGCCCGCAGATCGGCCAGCTGCCCAGTCGTCAGGCGTCGCGCGCTGCGGCGGTGGCGGAGCGCATGCGGAGCCTGCGTCGGACCTGGCGTCGATGCCGGGCTCACCGTCGCCTCCCGGGAGAGTCGATGCCCCGTCGCAGCATTGGCGCACCATCTCAGACCGACTCTGGCTACACAAGCGTTTCTGAGAAGTGGTCGTCACCGACTCGGTGCGGTGGTCAGAGCGCCAGCGAGACCGGCTCCTCCAGCAGCGCCCGCACCCGGGCCAGGAACTCGGCCCCCTCGGCGCCGTAGAGGATGCGGTGATCGCAGGCC
>JADGPJ010000110.1 GCA_017882505.1 Solirubrobacterales bacterium
ACCTGGATCAGGAAGATCGACTGCCAGGAGACCAGCTCGGTGAGGATGCCGCCAACGGCCGGGCCGAGCGCCGCACCCGTCGCCCCGGCCGTGGCCCAGACGGCGGCCGCGCGCCGCTCCGAGCCGACCGTCGCCGGCAGCAGCTCGAGCGCCGCGGTGACCGCGGCGGCGCCGCCGAGCGCCTGCACGCAGCGGGCGAGGATCAGGGTCGAGAGATTGTCGGAGACGCCGCAGGCGAGCCCGGCGCCGGCGAAGATCGCCAGCCCGACGGCGGCCGCCCGGCCGGGCCCGACCCGGCGGGCGACGAGCGCCGCCGGTACAGCGGCGAGCGCCATCACCAGGTTGAAGGAGACGAGAACCCAGGTGACGCCGGCGACGCTGGTGTCGAGGTCGCGGTAGATCTTCGGCAGCGCCAGGACGACGATCGAGGAGTCGGCCAGGACCAACCCGACCGCCAGCGCCAGGGCGGCGACGCGGGGCCTGGGGGGGGCGGCGTTCAGTAGCCCAGCTCCTTGGCGTACTTGCTGCGGTAGGCGTCGCGCTTTTCCAGAACCTCTTCCACGTAGGCGCGGGTTTCGGGGAAGGGGATGTCGCTGACGGTGAGGTCGCTGCCGCCCCACTTGTCGGCGTTGCCGGGGCCGGCGTTGTAGGCGGCGAGCGCGGCGACCTCGTCGCCGTTGTAGCGGTCGAGCAGTTCGCGCAGCAGGAAGGTTCCGTAGCGGATGTTGATTTCGGGGTCGGAGAGGTCTTCGAGCTTGAAGGTGGTGCCGCCGCTCTGCTTCTCGATGAATTCGGCGGCTTCGGGGGTGATCTGCATCAACCCGCGGGCGCCGGCGCTCGAGGTCGCGTCGCTGAACTTCGACTCGGAATAGATGACCGCGGCGATCAGCGCCGCGTCGACCCCCTTTTCGGACGCCTGCTGGCGGATCACATCCTCGTGTTTGAGCGGCAGCGTCAGCTCCTGGAGCGCGTGATCGAAGGTTCCACTGGCAACCAGCACGCCGACGGCGAGTCCGACGATCGCCGCGCCGGTGCCGAGGGCGAGCCAGCGCCGCCGTCGCCGCCGAACCCTTCGATTCATCGCCGCAGCTTCGCGAGCAGAGCGGACAGCGCCCGCTCGAGATCGTCGACCGAGCCGTCGTTCTCGACCACGTGGTCGGCCCGTTCGGACTTCTCGAGCTGGGAGAGCTGGCGCGCCTCGCGCTCGTCGACCAGCGCGTGCCCGCGGGCCTCGGCGCGACCGCGCCTGACCTCCTCCTTGGCGACGACCGCGACCGTGGTGTCGAAGACCTCCTGCCGGCCCGCCTCGAACAGCAGCGGAACCTCGACCACGGCGACCTCGGTCTCCGCCGGCAGCGAGCCGAGCCAGGCGACCATGCGCTCGGCCACCAGCGGGTGGATCTGGCCCTCGAGCCAGGTCAGCTGATCGGGGTCGGCGAAGACGATTTCGCCGATCTTGGCCCGGTCGACCTGGTCGTCCGGTGCCACCTCGGGCCCCCAGCGCTCGACCAGGCGGCCGAGCAGCGGTTCGGATTCGAGCAGCTCGTGAACGACGGCGTCGCTGGAGAGAGTCGCCGCGCCCAGGCGCGCGAACGCAGCCAGGGCCTCGGACTTGCCGGCCGCGATGCCGCCGGTGAGGCCGATCGTCAGCGGCGCCACGGGCGCCGCTCAGTCCTGCTCGGACTCGCCAGTCTGCGCGTCTTCGCCGGCGGCCTCGTCGAGGTCGTCGGGAGAGTCGGGCCGATCGCTGACCGATTCGCCCTCGCTGGCCTCACCCGCATCGCCCTCCTCGGACTCGCCGTTCTCCGCGGTCGCCTCGGCAACCGGCTCCGGGGTGGCCTCGGCCTCCGGGGCCTCGACCGCCGCGTCCTCAGCAAGCACGACCTCGGCATCAGGCTCCTCAACAGCAGGCTCGTCTGCTGCGGGGGCCTCGGCCTCCGGGGCCTCGACTGCAGCATCCTCAGCGAGCTCCACCTCGGCAGGGGGCTCTTCGGCAACAGGCTCCTCAGCGACAGGACCCGCGGTCGGGGCGTCCGATCCCTCAGCCTCGGCGATCTGGGCTCCGAGGTCTTGCATCGGCATGTTCTGCCCCTCGACCCGCTTGATGCTGAGTGAGAGACGGCGCCGCTCTTCGTCGATCTCGAGAATCTTGACGTTGAGGGTGGCGCCCGGCTCGACCACTTCGCTCGGGTTCTCGACGTGGTGGTCGGCAAGCTCGGAGATGTGAACAAGGCCCTCGACACCGGGAAGGATTTCGACGAACGCGCCGAAGGCGACGACCTTGGTCACCGCGCCCTCGAGCACGTCACCAGGACGGTGGGTGCTGATGACCCGCTGCCATGGATCCTCCTGAGTCTGCTTGAGACCCAGGGAGATGCGCTGGCGGTCGCGGTCGATGTCGAGCACTTTGATCCGCACCGTGTCGCCGATCGCGACGACTTCGGAGGGATGGTTGACGTGGCTCCAGGAAAGCTCTGAGATGTGGATCAGGCCGTCGATCCCGTCGAGGTCGACGAAGGCGCCGAAATCGACGATGTTGGAGATCTTGCCTTCGACCACCTGGCCGGGCTCGAGGCGGCCGAGGATCTGCTCGCGGACCTCCTTGCGCTCCTCCTCGAGGACGGCACGGCGCGAGAGCACGACGTTGTTGCGGCTGCGGTTGAGCTCGATGACTTTGCACTCGAGCGTCTGCCCCATGAACTCGTCGAGGTTGTGGACGCGGCGGATGTCGACCAGCGAGGCGGGCAGGAAGCCGCGCACCCCGAGGTCGAGGATGAGTCCGCCCTTGACGACCTCGATGACGCTGCCTTCGACCGGTTCACCGGAATCGGCGGCGATCTCGATCCGGCGCCAGGCCTTCTCGAAGCGGGCACGCTTCTTGGAGAGGATCAGGCGGCCCTCGGCGTCCTCCTTGGTCAGGACCAGCGCGTCGATCTCCTCGCCGAGCTCGACCTCTTCGGCCGGATCGACCGACTTGCGGATCGAGAGCTCGTTGGAGGGAATGACTCCCTCGGCCTTGTAGCCGATGTCGACGAGGACCTCGTCTTTGTCGATCCGCACGACCTTGCCGTTGACGACGTCGCCCTCGTCGAAGGAGACCATCGTCGCCGCGTAGTTCGGCACGATCTTGCCGTCGATCTTGAGCAGCAGCCCATTCGATCCCTCGACGGGCGTTGCCGCAGGGGCAGGGGGCGTCAATACGTCAGTCGCGGACACGGCGGCAGATAATGGCAGAATCGAGGCCGATGCCGATTCGAGCAACCAAGCGGGGCGAGGAACGCATCCCGATCGACGGCAACCACGACGTCCTGATCTGCGGCGCCAGCTTCGCCGGACTCGCGATCGCACGCGAGCTGGCCGGCTCCGGGGCCGACGTGATGATCGTCGATCGCTACGAGATCGGCGAGCGCCAGACCTCGGCCTGCGGGATCCCGACCGAGTGGCTGGCGCGGCTCGGGCTGATGGACTGCGAGCGCCAGCGCTTCGACACTCTGGTCATTCACACCCCCCACGGCGAGGCCCGCTACGAGCTTCCCTGGACCTTCTCGACCTTCGACTACCGCGAGCTCTGCCAGCTGCTCTGGAGCGACTGCGACGCTCGCTTCGAGACCGCCAAGGTCAACGGCCGCGCCGAGGCCGCCAACGGCGACGGCGCGATCGCGATCGACACCGACCGCGGCACGATCACCGCCCCGCTCGTCGTCGACGCGCTCGGCTGGCGCCGGGTGCTGGCCTCCGGCGACGGTTACCAGCCGCCCGACGCGCCGCTCTCGCGCGGGCTCGAGGTGCACCCGGCCGGCAGCGGCGAGGACCTGGAGATCTGGATCGACCGCCGCTACGTCCCCGCCGGCTACGGCTGGTCGTTCCCGGCCGACGACGAGCTGCGGATCGGGATCGGCTCCTTCGACCCCCGCTTCCACGTCAAGGACACGACCGTGCTGCTGACCGAGGAGCTCGGCAAGCAGACGAACGAGTACCAGGGCAACTGGATCCCGCACAAACTGCGCCGCGCGACCGAGGGCGGCGTCTTCTTCGCCGGCGACTCGGCTGGCCACTGCCTGCCGCTCAGCGCCGAGGGGATCAGGACGGCGCTCTACTTCGGGATCGCCCTGGGACGGGAGCTTCGCGGGGTCGTTGAGGGCCGCCAGAGCCGCGAGCAGGCGGCCGCCGCCTACGCCGAGTTCAACGACTCGCACGAGCGGAAGTTCCGCTGGATGTTGCGGGTTCAGAGGCTGGTGCCGCGAGTACCGCCGCGGATTCTCGGCCCGGCGATCCGGTTGATGGGGTCGAAGCGCTTCATCGACTGGTCGTTCGCGCACTACCTCAACATCGCTCCACCTGAGTTCGCGGGAGAGGCGCGCAGACCAGAGCCGGTTGCCTCATAATGTTCGCTGTGGCTGGACAAACGGGAAAGAGCGGAGCGGTCGACGATTCCGCCCAGGTCGGCCAACGACTTCGCCGTGCGCGCGAGCAGCAGGGCCTGAGCCTGCGTGAGGTCGCTCGCCGGCTCGACATCTCGGCCAGCGCGCTGTCCCAGATCGAGACCGGGAAGTCGCGGCCCTCGGTCAAGACCCTCTACGCGATCGTCTCCGAACTCGGCCTCTCGATGGATGAGCTGTTCGCCAACCCAGACGCGAAGCCGGGCCGATCCTCCGCCTCCGCCGCCGCGCAGGCGGAAACTGCGAATGGCAGCTCGCAGGACGGATCGCCGAGCCCGATCGTCCAGCGGGCCGACTCGCGCTCCTCGCTCATCCTCGACTCCGGCGTCACCTGGGACCGGCTCACCGCCGCCAACGATCCCAACGTCGACTTTCTCCACACCACCTACCACCCCGGCAGCTCCTCCAGCGGCAGCGAGAAACTCGTCCGCCACAACGGCCGCGAGTACGGCATGGTGCTGAGCGGGGAGCTGGAGCTCTCGGTCGGCTTCGAGAAGTTCCTGCTCGGCCCCGGCGACGCCTGCTCCTTCGACTCCAACGAGCCGCACCGACTCGCCAACCCCGGCGCGGAGCCGGCGACGGCGATCTGGTTCGTGATCGGGCGCCGCCAGAGCGACCCCCGCTCACTCAGCTTCGACGGGGACTAGC
>JADGPJ010000009.1 GCA_017882505.1 Solirubrobacterales bacterium
CCGCGTCACCGGCACGAACCCCACCAACCGATGCTCGAGCCGCGCTTGCTCCTCATCGCTAGCCGCTCCGGTCAGCACCCCCAGCCCTTCATAAACCTGCAGCGCATCGCAGGAGATAGCCAGCGGATCCTCCCCCCGCTCCCGAAGCATCTCCGCCAACTCAATGGCAACCCCGGTCTTCCCCACCCCGGTCGGCCCAAATATCGCGAGGACCGTCACGGCGCTGAGTGGGGTGGCGCCGACACCCCACTCAACGTCTGCGAAGTGGCCGAGTCAATCTCCACGTCGACGAACTGTCCAGACTCCGCAACCCCTTCGAAGTTAACCGCCTTGTTGTGCCGAGTCCGCCCCCGCAGCTTCGTCGGATCGGTCCGGCTGGTCCCTTCGACCAGTACCTCCATCGTCCGCCCGACGAAGCGCCGTGCCCGTTCGGCAGCACGCCTCTGAACCGCCTCGATCAGCCGCTCCATCCGCTCGACCTTGACCGGGTGCGGCACCTGCTCCGCCATCGTCGCCGCCTCGGTTTCGCGGCGCGGCGAGAAGACGAAGGTGAAGGCGCCGTCGTAGGCGACCTCCTCGACCACCTCCAGCGTCTGCTCGAAGTCGGCCTCGGTCTCACCGGGGAAGCCGACGATGATGTCGGTGGTGATCGCGCAGTCGGGGACGTGCTCGCGGATCAGCGCCACCCGGTCCATGTAGCGCCGGCGATCGTAGGTGCGGCGCATCCGCTTGAGGATCGCGCTCGAGCCCGACTGCAGCGGCAGGTGAATCTGCTCGCAGAGGGCTGGAAGGTCGGCGTGGGCGCGGATCACGTCCTCCTTCATGTCCTTCGGATGCGGGCTCGTGTAGCGAATCCGGTCGATTCCCTCGACCGCGTCGACCATGGCCAGCAGCTCGGCGAAGCTGATCCTTCGGTCCTTCGGCAGCTCACGGCCGTAGCTGTTGACGTTCTGCCCCAGCAGGGTCACCTCCCGCACCCCGTCGCCGGCGAGCGCCTCCGCCTCGGCGATCAGCTCGAACGGGTCGCGGCTGACCTCACGGCCGCGGGTCGAGGGAACGATGCAGTAGGAGCAGACGCAGTTGCAGCCCTGGGAGATCTGCAGCCAGCCCTGGAACTCGCGCTCGCGGCGGGTCGGCAGGTGCCCGGAGAAGTCCTCGAACTCGAAGTAGCCCTGGGCGCTCAGCGAGTCGGAGTTGAGGAACTCGGCGAGCTTGTGGATCTGGCCCGGCCCGAAGGCGACGTCGACGAAGGGGAAGCGCTGGAAGACCTCGTCCTTGACCGACTGGGCCCAGCAGCCGCCGACACCCACGACCCTCGTCGGATCTTCGCTCTTGAGCCGCTTCGCCTCACCGAGGTGGGCGATGAAGCGGCTGTCCGCCGACTCCCGGATCGAGCAGGTGTTGAAGAGGATCACGTCGGCTTCTTCGCGCTCGGAGGCCTCCTCGTAGCCGAGGGAGGACAGCATCCCCCGCATCCGCTCGGAGTCGTGAACGTTCATCTGGCACCCGAAGGTGGTGACGTGAAAGCGCCTCGCCATCGGGGGCAGGGTAAAGGGTTTGCGTGGAGCCCCCTAATTGGCGCTACTTGACGACGAGCGTGCCTTCCATGCCCGCTTCGGCGTGGCCGGGGACGGTGCAGAGGAAGGTGTAGGTGCCGGGAGCGAGTTCGGCGCTGACCGATTCCTTGCCTTCGGCGAAGGTTGCGGTGCCGGCGAGTTCCTTGCCGTCTTTCTCGATCGCGACGTTGTGCGGAATCGCCGACGGGTTTTCGAATTCGATCGTCACCTTGCCTGGCTTGCTGGTCAGTTCGGTCTTGTCGAAGGCGAGTTCGGTCGGGTTGGCGGCGAGTTCAACGGTCCCTCCGGGCCCCTTCGCGGCAGCTTCGGGTTCGGCTTCCGCTTCTTCGGCTTCGCCCCCTTCGGCTTCTTCGGAGGCACCGGATTCGAAGGGACCGCTGGAGGTCTCCTTTTCGATTTCCTTGCCGGCTTTCTCGAGCTCGGCGGACTTTTCGGCCTTCTCGTCCTTGGCGTGGAGCACGGCGAAGGTGGCGCCGCCGCCGACCAGGATCGCGAACCAGAGGACGACGACCGGGAAAGCCCGGCCGGGGAAGTCCTTCATCCGCAGCCCGGCGATGCTGACCAGCACCGCCGAAACCGCGAGCGCGATCCCGAAGACGTAGAAGAGAGTTTCGTTGCTCATGGGTAAGCGGGCGGAATCCTATCCGTCAGGACCGCCCGTCGCCGTCAGGAGAACCTAGGCGGCTTTTACCTCGGGGATCGGCGCCGAGGTCTCCGGCTCGGTGGGCTCCACCGCAGGCGCTTTGCCATCGATCCCAAGCGCGGTCCGCACCTTGGTTTCGATCTCCAGGGCCAGCTCCGGATTGTCGACCAGGAACTGCTTGGCGTTGTTGCGACCCTGACCAAGGCGCGTCTCCCCGTAGGAGAAGAAGGAGCCCGATTTCTGGACCATGTCCTGCTCGATCCCGAAGTCCAGCAGCCCACCCTCGCGAGAGATCCCGACTCCGTACTCGATATCGAATTCAGCCTGGCGGAACGGTGAGGCAACCTTGTTCTTGACGACTTTGACGCGGACCCGGTTGCCGACCGCCTCGGTGCCTTCCTTCAGGGTCTCGATGCGACGGATGTCCAGTCGCTGGGAGGCGTAGAACTTCAGCGCCCGTCCACCCGGCTGCGTCTCTGGAGAGCCGAACTGAACGCCGATCTTTTCGCGGATCTGGTTGGTGAAGAGGCAGACCGTTTTGGTCCGGTTGAGGTTTCCGGCCAGTTTGCGCATCGCCTGCGACATCAGGCGGGCCTGGAGGCCGACCGTGGTGTCGCCGATCTGGCCGTCCAGCTCGGCTTTCGGCGTCAGCGCGGCGACCGAGTCGATCGCGACCACGTCGACGGCACCGGAAGCAATCAGGCGATCGGCGATCTGCAGGGCCTGCTCGCCGTAGTCCGGCTGGGAGACCAGCAGTTCGTCAGTGTCGACGCCGATCGCTCGCGAATACACAGGGTCGATCGAGTGCTCGGTGTCGATGAAGGCGCAGATGCCACCGAGGGCCTGAGCCTCGGCGATGATGTGGTTGATCAGCGTCGTCTTACCGGAGGACTCCGGGCCGAAGATCTCGACTATCCGGCCGCGTGGGACCCCTCCGATGCCAAGTGCCAGGTCGAGAGCCAGGGATCCGGTCGGGATCGCCTCCACCTTGACCGTGCCCTTGTCGCCAAGACGCATCAGCGATCCCTCGCCGAACTCCTTCCTGATGCCGCTGACCGCGCTCTCCAGCGCCGCGTCCTTGGCTTTCGCCTCCTTGGCGGAAACGTCATTCAAGCCCATCCTTCTGTCTGCCATCTAAAAGATCACCTCACTGCTGCCCGGGGCAGCTCGACTTGGGCCAGCGGGACGTATCGCGCACCCGACGGCTGGAGTTCAGAACGGTAGAGCGCCATTCGGACGCTACGAAAAGGCTTTGAGAGGTCCGCCGGCAACGGTCCGGGTGGCCTCGAAACGGCCGCCGGACGCCGCGAGCCACGGCCCTCGGCCCGCACCCTGGCAACGGTCACATGAGGCCAGAACGACCGCTCGCCGGGCTCGTAAAGCTCCGCCGCCGTGAGGCGCGCCACAAGGGCGCTCTGCAGCGCTCCAGCGCCCGTCGAGGGCGCCGGAAGGGCAAAGAGCCTGGGGCGCCCCCGCGGCGGTCTGACGACCGGATCGCGCAGCCCTATCGTCGGCGCCGGCGCCGCGCTCTCCCTCACCGCCGCCGCGATCCGCTCGGCCTCCCCCTCGTCGCGGGTGCCGAGGAAGGCCAGGGTGATGTGCAGCGACTCGGCCGCCACCCGGCGCAAGGCCGGGTCGACGAGTTGACCCGCGCCCCAGGCATCTATCCCCTCGCGGACCGCGTCCGGGAGATCCAGCGCCACGAACAGCCGGACCCGCGCGCCCTTCGGTGCCTCGTTTGCCATGCCGACCACGCTACGAGGCCGATGCGCACGAGACAAGGTCCGATTGCCCTGAATGGGTCAAATCTGACGCACGGCCCTGTGACGCCAACCCGGGAGGCTAGAGCGGCGGCTCGGAGCCGCTGAGCAGGTTCCGCAGCAGGTGCATCCCGATCAGGGCCGACCGTTCGCGGACGTCGGCGCGTTTGCCGGGAATCACGGGGTCGCGGGCGATCACGGTGCCGTCACCGAGGCGGGCGTTGAAGCAGACGTAGCCGACCGGCTTCTCCTCGCTCCCACCGTCGGGGCCGGCGATGCCGGTGATCGAGACGGCGACATCGGCGTCGAAGCGCTCCATCGCCCCGATCGCCATCGCCTCCGCCACCTCCGGCGAGACGGCTCCCTTCGCCTCGATCAGACCCGGATCGACGCCCAGGAGCTCGGCCTTGGCCGCGTTGGAATAGGAGACGACGCTGCCGTTCAGGTAGTCGGACGCGCCCGGCAGGTCGGTGATCCGAGCCGCGAGCAGACCGCCGCTGCACGACTCGGCCAAGCCGAGCTTGTGCCCCCTGAGCAGGGCGGCAACCTGAGTGTCGATCGTCTCGCCGTCGAGGCTGAAGGTCTCGCGGCGGTGGCGTCCGACCAGGCCCTCGCGGACCTTGTCGGCGACCGCGGCGGCCTCGTCCCGGTAGCGGACGTCGATCTCGATCTCTCCCTTGCGCAGGCAGGTGGTGATCTCGACCGCGGCGAGGTCGACGCCATCGCCCTCGATCTCGCGCAGGCTCTTGGCGATTTCGGACTCCGGAGCCCCGAACATCCGCAGCGTGTAAGCGCGCAGCGGGGTCGATCGCGCCAGCACCTCCCGCACCGGCTCGGCTTCGAGCGCCGCCGTCCACATCGGCTGCAGCTCCCGCGGCGGCCCGGGAAGCACGATCACGACCTGCTCACCCGCCGGGACCACGAGGCCCGGCGCGGTCCCCTCGGGATCCAGCGCCACCGAGCCCGCGGGCACCATTGCCTGCTTGCGGTTGGCCTCCAGCACGGCCGCTTCGTCGAGGCGGAAGCGTTTGGCGAACCCGCGCAGGATCTCGGCGATCTTCTCCAGCATCTCCTCGTCGAGGACCAGCTCGCGCCCGGAGAAGCGGGCGACCACCTCGGCCGTG
This sequence comes from Solirubrobacterales bacterium, assembly GCA_017882505.1. Taxonomy (GTDB): domain Bacteria; phylum Actinomycetota; class Thermoleophilia; order Solirubrobacterales; family 70-9; genus VAYN01. The sequence goes on from JADGPJ010000009.1 coordinate 5,105, forward strand.
AGGTCGTCGGCGGTCGGTCCGAGGCCGCCGCTGGTGACGATCAGGTCCATGCCCTCGGCGGCCATGAAGCGCAGCGCCGCCTCCAGGTCCTCCGGGCGGTCGCCGACGATCAGGATGTGGGCGACCTCGACGCCGTGGGCGGCTAGCTGCTCGGAGACCCAGGGGCCGTTCTTGTCGGAGATCCGGCCGGTGAGGACCTCGGTCCCAGTGACGACTATCCCGGCGCGAATCACAGCCGGGAAGCTACCGCAGTCGCTCAGGCGTCAGGGTCGGCGTCGATCGCCACCGGAGCGGGCGCGGGAGCCTGCCCAGCCGGCGCCAGGACCCGGTTCAGATCGGCCTGGGTGATCAGGACCTGACGGGGTTTCGAGCCCTCGTAGCCGGAGATCACCCCGCGCCGCTCGAGCATGTCGATCAGGCGGCCGGCACGGGTGTACCCGACCCGCAGGCGCCGCTGGATCATCGAGACCGAAGCGGTCTCGGTCTGGACGACGAGGCGGATCGCCTCGTCGAGGAGGTCGTCGCTGTCGGGGTCGAACTCGCCCTCGTGACCCTCCTCGACGACGTCCTCCGGCGTCTCCAGCAACTCGGCCTCGAATTCCGGTTCCCCCTGACGCGCCCAGTGCTTGGTGATCCTGGCGATCTCCTCCTCGGTGATGAAGGCGCCCTGGACGCGCTGCAGCTTCGAGCTGCCGGCACCGCGGAAGAGCATGTCGCCCTGACCCAGCAGCGCCTCGGCGCCACCCTGGTCGAGGATCACGCGGGAGTCGGTCTGGGAGGAGACGGCGAAGGCGATCCGGGCTGGGATGTTGACCTTGATCGTGCCGGTGATGATGTCGGTCGAGGGCCGCTGCGTCGCCAGCACCAGGTGGATCCCGGTGGCGCGCGACTTCTGGGCGAGGCGGATGATCGAGTCCTCGACTTCGGCCGGGGCGACCATCATCAGGTCGGCGAGCTCGTCGATCACACAGAGGATGTGCGGCAGCTGCGGCTCGCCGGCCTTGACGCGGTAACGGTTGAGCTCGACGAGGTTGCGGCAGCGGGCCTCGCTCATGATCCCGTAGCGGGTCTCCATCTCGCCGATCAGGTTGGAGAGGACGTTTGCCGCCAGGCGCGGCGAGGTGACCACCGGGGTCAGCAGATGGGGAATGTTCTCGTAGTGGTTGAGCTCGACCTGCTTGGGGTCGACCAGGACCAGGCGCACCTCGTTCGGCGAGGCGTGCATCAGGATCGAAGAGAGGATCCCGTTGACACAGGCGGACTTGCCCGACCCGGTGGTGCCGGCGACGAGGATGTGCGGCATCTTCGCCAGGTCGGTCCAGACGGCGTTGCCGTCGATCCCCTTGCCGAGCCAGGCGACCAGCGGCGAGGTCTTCTCCGGGCGGCCGGCGTAGATGTCGCCGAGCCGGACGATGCGGCGGCGGGCGTTCGGCACCTCGACCCCGACGGCCTGTTTGCCGGGAATCGGCGCCAGGATGCGGATGTCGGTCGAGGCCAGCGCGTAGGCGAGGTCGTTGCCGAGCTCGGTGACTTTCTTGACCTTGATCCCGGGCGCCAGGCGCAGCTCGTAGCGGGAGACGTGGGGGCCGCTGATGACGCCGACGATCTTCGCCTCGACGCCGAAGTGGCCGAGCGTCTCGACCAGTTTGCGACCGATGATTTCCTGGTCGCGAGGATCGGGTCCCTTGTCGCCTTTCCCCCGCTCGAGCGCCTTCGCGGGCGGCGGGCGGTAATCGATCTCGTCGGAGGTGGTGACGCCACGGGTCTGGCCCATCGGGGTCAGCTGCGGCTGCACGGCGGGATTCCGCTCCTCGGGGATGACCACCGTCTCCTCCTCGGAGGTCCCGATTTCCTCGATTTCACGGTCGAAGCCGTCGGCACCGGGGAGCTCCGGCTCATGCTTGGGCTCCTCGGCAAGCTGCACGGTCGGATCGAAGTCCTCGTCGTTCTCGGGGTAGGCGCTCATCACGTCGGTCGCTCCGGCTTCGGTCTCCGCGGCGCGGGTCTCGCGCTGCTCGCGCCAGTCGGCATGGGTCTTGGCGACGGTCCGGGCGGTTTCGGTGCCACCGAAGAAGATGCCGCGGAAGATCGCGTGGATGCCGCGCCCGATCCCTCGGGCCAGCGTCGAGACCGAGGTCCCGGTCAGCAGCATCCCGCCGACCACCAGCATCAGGATCGTGAAGATCCGTGCTCCGACGTTGCCGAAGAGGTAATCGAGGCCGGTTTCGATCCCGTAGCCGACCTTGCCGCCCTCCCAGCCGGCGAAGAGCACGAAGACGAGGTAGACCCCCGTCGCGACCAGGAACAACCCGATCAGGTCGAGGTGTCGCTGCTCGAGCCCCGCCGGCAGATGCAGCCCGGCTTTCGGCTTCGCGGCTCTGCCGCGTTTGGTCCCAGCCTTCCCTTTGCGAGCGGGCGCTCGCTTCTTACGCACGAACATGAGTCCCCGTTCGACGCGCATGCCTCCACCCCTGCGGATAAATTCGCGCTAAATCCCGAGGAACCGAGCGTAATACCGGGCTAACATCGACTTATGCTGACCGAATCCGACCAGATCGGCGGCCGCGTCCTGATCGTCGAGGACGACGCCGACATCGCCGACGTCCTCCGCCGCTCGCTTCGCAACGAGGGTTACGAGGTCCGAACATCCGCCGACGGGATCGAGGCGCTGGATGTCGCCGCCGGCTTCATCCCCGACCTGGTTGTGCTCGATCTCGGCCTGCCCGGCCTCGACGGCGTCGAGGTCTGTCGCCGGCTGCGGACCGACGGCGACGTGCCGATCCTGATGCTGACCGCGCGGGCGGAGACCGAGGACCGGGTCGCGGGACTCGACAGCGGCGCCGACGACTACCTGGTCAAGCCCTTCGAGCGCAAGGAGCTGCTGGCCCGGATCCGGGCGCTGCTGAGGCGCCGTCCTCCCCGCGGCGCCGCCTCGCTCGAAGTCGGGGACCTGCAGCTCAACCCCGACACCCGCGAGGTCCACCGCGGCGATCGCGAGATCGAGCTGACCAACCGCGAGTTCGAGCTGCTCGAGTTCCTGATGCGCAACGAGCGCCTCGTCGTCTCCCGCGAGCGGCTGCTCGACGAAGTCTGGGGCTATGACCCGATGGCGGCGACCAACACCATCGACGTCTTCATCTCCAACCTGCGGCGCAAGCTCGAGTCCGGCGACGAGCCGCGGCTGCTCCACACCAAAAGGGGTGCGGGCTACGTGCTGAAGGATTAGGCGTGAGCTCCCAGCGCAGGCGCGCCCGAGCCTGGGTCCGGCGCCTCACCCATCCACGCTCGTGGCCGGTGCGCTGGCGCCTGGCGGCCGTCTCCTCCGGCCTCACCCTGGTCATTCTGGTGCTCTTCGGCGGCCTGATCGGGAAGATCGCCACGCAGCGGATTCGCGACGACTTCAACAGCGAGGTCCACAGCGCCGCGCAGATCCTCGCCGGCGAATTTCAGATCAACTACTCCTTCTTCCCGCCGAAACCCGAAGCAGGCCCGCAGCTGGACGCCTTCACCCTGCCGGACGATGCCTCCGCACGGGTCTTCGACGTCGAACGCAACCCGATCTCCGAGAACCGAGGCGCCGCGCCGATGGGCCCGCCGGATCCGGGCATCACCGACTACAGAGGGATGCGGGTCGCGACCGAACCGATCCTGGCCGAAAACGGCGTCGGCGCCAATGTCATCACCGGCTACGTCCAGTACGGGCGCAGCCTCACCCACGTCGACTCGACGATCGACAAGGTCTGGCTGCTGATCGCCGCCGGCATCCTCGGCGGCACCCTGCTCGCCAGCCTCGCCGGGGTCGCGATCGCCGGCCGGGCGATGCGTCCGATCGCCTCGCTGACCGCGACCGCGCGCAAGATCGCCACCACCCGCGACCCCTCGCGGCGGATGCCGAAGCCGCCGGCCGAAGACGAGGTCGGCGAACTGGCGCTGACGCTCGATCAGATGCTGGGCTCGCTCGACGCGGCCCGCGGCGAGCGGGAGGCGGCGATGCAGCGCCAGAAAGAGTTCGTCGCCGACGCCTCGCACGAGCTGCGCACGCCGCTGACCAGCGTCCTCGCCAACCTCGAGCTCCTGCAGGCCTCGCTGCGCGGTCAGGACCAGGCCGAAGACCGCGAGGTCGTCGATTCCGCTCTGCGCTCCTCGCGACGGATGGGCCGCCTGATCGGCGACCTGCTCCTGCTGGCCCGCGCCGACGCCGGCCGCCTCGACAAGCACCGCCGCTGCGATCTCGCCGAAATCGCCGGAGAAGCGGCCGCTGAGGCGGCGCCGCTGATGGGCGACCGTACGCTCCTGGTCGACAACGACCGGCCTCTACCGGTCGAGGGCAGCCCTGACGAGCTGCACCGGATGGTCCTCAACCTGCTCGAGAACGCCGCCCGCCACACTCCCTCCGGCTCCCGGATCGAACTCAGCCTGCGCCGGCAGGGCGATCAAGCCGTGGTCGAAGTCGCCGACGACGGACCGGGAATCCCGCCGGCGATGCGCACCCAGATCTTTGACCGCTTCGTCCGCGGCGAAGGGCCGGCGGACACCGCGCGCGGCGCCGGAACCGGCCTCGGCCTGGCGATCGTCAGCGCCGTGGCCGAGTCCCACGAAGGCAGCGTCGAGGCGTCCGAGTCGGCTTCCGGCGGGGCTCTTTTCTGCGCCAGGATCCCGGTTGCCGCGTCCAAACCGGTCGAGAGCAAACCTTTAGAGGCGCTTTAGGACGCCGACGTAAATTCCCCTGCGGACGAGACACTGGCCCGCCGGGATTCTCCCCAGACACTATCCCGGCGGGCTTTTTTTCTGCCGTTTTTCGGGGCGCGAGGGGTTGGCGAGAGGGATGGCGATCGCCTCTCCGAGAATTCAGTCGCGCCCGCTTCGCGGGCTGCTCTTCCGAGTTGAGCGCGCCTATGGCGCGCAAATATGAGATTGCATATCGCCGCCTTCGGCGACATTCCCGGAGAGGCGATCGCCATCCCTCCCACGAAGCGTCTCGCGTCCCTCGGGAGCAGAAGAAAAGCGACGCCTTCGCATTAGCTCCCGTCACTTGGGAGCTTGGGATGGAAGCGACCTGCGCGGGCCCAGCTTCCGTCTCTGATGATCGTTGCCTGTGCCCGTGTTGGAGGAGGGCCCTCCCCGCCGACGGGTCTAGACCTCGATCACGACCGGCAGGATCATCGGCCGGCGCTTCAACCTCTGGAAGACGAACTTGCCAACCGCATCGTGGAGGTCCTCCTCGATCAGGTCCGACTCGCGGTTGCCGGACTTTGCCGCCTCCTCGAGCTGATCTTCGACCAGGTCGCTCAGGTCCTCGACCAGCGCGTCTGCTTCGTCGAGGAAGGCGACACCGCGGAAGATCACCTCGGGGTCGGCGACGACGCTGCCGTCGTCGGAGGAGATCGTGACGACGACGATGAAGATCCCGTCGGCAGCGATGTCACGGCGATCGCGCAGGGCGGCGTCGTCGGGGTCGCCGATGTTGACGCCGTCGACGTACATGACCCCGGCGTGGATGTCCTCGCCGAAGCCGGCGCCGTCGGCGTCGATCTCAAGCGGCAGGCCGTTGCGACCGCGGAAGATGTTCTCCGGGGCGACCCCGACGGCTTCGGCGAGTTGCGAGTGCAACCGCAGCCGCTGGTGATCGCCGTGGACCGGCATCACGTAGCGTGGCTTGGTCAGGTTCAGCATCAGCTTGATCTCCTCCTGCCAGCCGTGGCCGGAGGCGTGGATCGGTGCGTCCTTGGCGGTGATCACGGTGGCGCCGATCTCGTAGATCCGGTCGATCGTCTCGTTGACGGCGCGCTCGTTGCCCGGCACCGGCGTCGCCGAGAAGACGACGGTGTCGCCGGAATGCAGCTGGACGTCGCGGTGGTCGTTGTTGGCCATCCGTCGCAGCGCCGAGAGCGGCTCGCCCTGGCTGCCGGTGGAGATGACGACGACCTTCTCGTCAGGGAAGTCCTCGATCTCGCGTGGCTGGATGAAGAGGCCCTGGGGGGCTTTGGCCATGCCGAGGTTGGAAGCGATGTTGAAGTTCTTGCGCATCGAGCGCCCGACCAGGGCGACTTTGCGGTCGAGCGCCGCGGCGGCGTCGATCACCTGCTGGACACGGTGGATGTTCGAGGCGAAGGAGGTGACGATGATCCGGCCCTCGCACTGGGAGAACTGCCGCAGCAGCGCCGGGCCGACGCTCGACTCCGACGGCGCCACCCCCGGCCGGTCGGCGTTGGTCGAATCGCCGCAGAGCAGCAGCAGGCCTTCCTTGCCGATCTCCGCCAGGCGCGGGATGTCGGCCGGCCGGCCGTCGACCGGGGTCTGGTCGAACTTGTAGTCGCCGGTCATCAGCATCGACCCGACCTCGGTCGTCAGCAGGACCCCGCGCATGTCGGGAATCGAGTGGGCGAGGTGGACCAGCTCGATCTCGAACGGCCCTTTCCGCACCTTCTCCCCCGGCGGCAGCTCCTGCAGGTTCGCCGAGTCGGCGAGCTTGTGCTCGTCGAGCTTCGACCGCACCATCCCGATCGTCAGCAGGCCGCCGTAGATCACCGGCGGCACGCCGATCTCGCGCAGCACGTAGGGCAGGGCGCCGACGTGGTCCTCGTGGCCGTGGGTGAGGACGATCGCCTCGATGTCGCTCGCCCGATCGCGCAGGTAGGAGAAGTCCGGCAGGACCAGATCGATCCCGTGCATCTCGGCGGTCGGGAACATCAGCCCGGTGTCGACGACGACGATACGGCCGTCGTACTCGATCACGGTCATGTTCTTGCCGATCTCGCCCAGTCCGCCCAAAGGCAGCACTCGAAGTTTCTTACTTGGCACTGTTAAACGCTCTCTCTCTTTTCAGTTGATTACTGCGCCACCGGAAGGCCGAGGCCCTCCAGGGCGGCCTTGACCGCCATCCGTTGCTCCGCGTCCGCGGCGACAAGCGGCAGTCGCACGCGTCCGGAGGCGAGGCCGAGCAACTCCAGCGCGGCCTTGACGGGAATGGGGTTGGTGGTCACCGCGAGACCCTCGTACAGCGGGGTCAGCTCGGCGTCGATCTCTTGCGCCTTGGCGAGGTCTCCGCTCTGGGCGGCATCCCACATCGCGCGCATCTGCTCACCGGCGACGTGGGAGGCGACGGTGATGCCACCGGCGCCGCCGAATTCGAGGACCCGCAGGAAGGTGTTGTCGTTGCCGGCGAAGACGTCGAGGCCCTCGACCGGCCCCAGCTCCTCGTCGTTGGCCTGCTTGACGGCGACGATGTTGTCGACGGCGGCAAGCTCGGCAAGCAGGTCGGGAGGCATGTTGATGACCACTCGCGAGGGGATGTTGTACATCACCATCGGCAGCTCGGGAACCGCCTCGGCGACGGCCTCGAAATGGGCTCTCAGGCCAGCCCGGTTGGGCTTGTTGTAGTAGGGGACGACGACCAGCGAGGCATCGGCGCTCGCCGCGGCGGCCTTCTTGGTCAGCTCGCGCGAGTGGCGGGTGTCGTTGGTCCCGGTGCCGCAGACGAGCAGGGCCTCGTCGCCGACCTCGTCGCGAACCACCCGCAGCAGCTCGATCGTCTCCTCGTCGGTGAGGGTCGGGCACTCGCCCGTCGTCCCCCCCACGACCAGGCCGTGGGAGCCGTGCTCGAGCAGGTGGGCGGCGAGGCGCCTACCCGCGTCCAGGTCGACGCTGCCGCTCTCCGCGAACGGAGTCGCCATCGCCGTCAGAACTCCCCGAATCTCCTTCATCGTTGCCAGGGTACCCCGTCCGCCCCTCTACAGCAGCTTCTCGAGGCCGACCGTGAAGCGGTCCGGCAGCTCGCCGACCCCGCGCACGGCCAGCAGGACGCCCGGCATGAACGAGCGCCGGTCGATCGAGTCGTGGCGCAGCGAGAGCGTCTGGCCCTCACCGCCGAAGATCACTTCCTGGTGGGCGACGAGGCCCGGCAGCCTGACCGAGTGGATCGGCTGGTGGACGTTGCCACCGGCGGCGTCGATCAGCTCCTGGGTCCGCTTCGCGGTTCCCGAGGGAGCGTCGAGCTTGCGGTCGTGGTGCAGCTCGATCACCTCGCACTCGGGCATGTGCGGCGCGATCGTCTGCGCGACCATCATCAGCAGCACCGCGCCGATCGCGAAGTTCGGCGCGACGAAGCAGTTGGCGCTCGAGGACTCGGCGGCCTCGCGGGCGGCATCGAGGTCGAAGCCGGTGGTGCCGACGACGGCGTGGACCCCCGCCTCCAGGCAGGCGCGGACGTTGCCGAGAGCGGTATCGGGGATCGTGAAGTCGACGACGACGTCGGCGTCGCCGAGCAGCTCGGAGAGCTCGACCCCGAGCGCCGGATCGGCCTTGCCGGCCAGCTCCATGCCCTCGGCCCCTTCGACCGCTTCGCAGACCGTCTGGCCCATGCGCCCGGCGGCGCCGGAGACCGCGACTCGAATCACGCCGCTACCAGGCTCCCGCTGACCGGCGCCAGGGCCTGCCGGAAGCGATCCTCGTCGGCGCCGACGCAGGCGGCCGAGAGCCGGTCGGCGTCGTAGAGCTCGGCCGCCAGCTCGGTCAGGTCGTCGACCGCGATCGCGTCGACCTTGGCCAGCATTTCGTCGAGGCTTTCGACCGGCAGGCCGAACAGGGTCGCGCGGGAGATCCGCGTCATCCGCGCCGCGGTCGACTCCGAGGAGAGGACCAGCCTGCCCTTGACGCTCTCCTTCGCCCGCGCCAGCTCCTCGTCGGACACAGGCTCGGAGCGCAGGCGCGCCAGCTCGGTGCCGATGATCGAGCAGGCCTCCTCGACATTGTCCTCGCGGGTGCCGACGTAGGTCGCGACCAGGCCCTGGTCGGTGAACTGCTCGTTGTAGGACCCGACCGAGTAGGCGAGTCCGCGCTTCTCCCGCACCTCGCGGAAGAGGCGCGAGGAGGTCGAGCCGCCGAAGATCGAGTCGAGGACGGCGAGCGGGTAACGGCGCTCGTCGTCGCGGCGCAGTCCCGGAGCGCCGAAGCAGATGTGGTACTGCTCGGTCTCCTTCTGGTGGAAGCAGAGCCGGGCTTGGCCGTCGAGTGCCGTCTTCGGAGCCACCCCGCCACCGTCAGCCGGCGCGTTGACCAGCCGTTCGGCGAGCTCGACGATGCGGTCGTGGTCGAGGTGGCCGGCGGCGCCGACGACGATCTCCGAGCCCGAGTAGCGAGCGTGGTGGTAGGCCTCGATGTCCGGGATCGGGATCGAGGCGATCACCTCGGCTTCGCCGAGCACGCGGCGGCCCAGCGGGTGCGAGCCGAAGACGGCCTCGGCGAGGACGTCGTGGACGCGGTCCTGCGGCTCGTCCTCGTACATCGCGATCTCCTCCAGCACCACCTGGCGCTCGGAGTCGATGTCGGGATAGGTCGGCGCCAGGAGCATCTCCGAGAGCAGGTCGAAGACCTCCTCGGTGTGCTCGTCGAGGAAGCGAGCGTGCAGGTGGGTCGTCTCCTTGCCCGTCGCCGCGTTGACCGAGGCGCCGAGCCCGTCGAAGCGCTCGGAGATCTCGATCGCCGAGTAGCGCGCCGTTCCCTTGAACAAGAGGTGCTCGAGGAAATGCGAGACCCCGGCCTGTGCCGGGGTCTCGTTGCGCGATCCGGTCCGCACCCAGAGCCCGAGGGCGACGGATCGGACCGAGGGAACCTCTTCGGTCACGACCCGGACGCCCGAGCCCAATGCCGTTAGTCGGTGCGCGCTCAATTGCTAGCTGCGGGGCGAGCGCTCACGGCGCGGCCCGCGGTCGCGTCCGCCGCCGCCACGGCTGCCGCCACGGTCACCGCCGTTGCGCTTGCCGCCGTCACCGGAGCCGACCGAGGCCAGTTCCTCCGGCGATTTGCCCGCGACCGACGGGTCGTCGGAGAGGCGCAGGCCGATCCGGCCGCGCTCCTTGTCGACCTCGACCACGGTGACGTCGATCACCTCGCCGGCCGTGAGAACGTCGTCGACGGAGTCGACTCGCTCGCCCGGCTTGACGTTGGAGATGTGCAGCAGGCCGTCGGTGCCTTTGACCAGCTCGACGAAGGCGCCGAAGGTGGTCGTCTTGACGACCTTGGCGGCGTTGTAGCGATCGCCGATCTCGGCCTCCTTGGTCATCGAGTTGATCCGAGCCACGCAGCCGTCGACGAGATCGCCGGTCGGCGCGTAGATCCGCACCGTGCCGTCGTCGTCGACGTCGATCTCGGCTTCGAACTCCTCGCAGAGGGCGCGAATGGTTTCGCCGCCTTTGCCGATGACAGCCCCGATCTTCTCGGGATCGATCTTGATCGACTCGATCGCCGGCGCGTGCTGGGAGAGCTTCTCCCGCGGCCCGTCGATCGCCTCGGCCATCTTGCCGAGGATGAACTGACGGCCCTTCAGCGCCTGTTCCAGCGCGTCCTCGAGGATCTCGAAGGTGACGCCGGTGATCTTGATGTCCATCTGCAGGGCGGTGATCCCGTCCTTGGTGCCGGCGACCTTGAAGTCCATGTCGCCGAGATGGTCCTCGACGCCGGCGATGTCGGTGAGGACGATGTAGTCGTCGCCCTCCTTGATCAGGCCCATCGCCACACCGGCGACCGGAGCGCTGACCGGGACCCCCGCGGCCTGCAGGGCCATCGAGGAGGCACAGACCGAACCCATCGAGGAGGAGCCGTTGGACTCGAGCGTCTCGGAGACCGCGCGGATCACGTAGGGGAACGACTCTTCATCCGGAATCGTCGCCGCCAGGGCACGCTCGGCGAGGGCGCCGTGACCGATGTCGCGACGCTTCGGGCCGCGCATGAAGCCGGCCTCCCCGACCGAGAAGGGCGGGAAGTTGTAGTGGTGGAAGAACCGCTTCGTGGTCTGCAGTCCGAGCGTGTCGAGGCGCATGTCCATCCGCGTCGTCCCGAGGGCGACGTTGGAGAGGATCTGTGTCTCGCCGCGGGTGAAGAGGGCGGAGCCGTGGACGCGCGGGGAGATGTCGACCTCGCACTCGATCGGCCGGATCTCGTCCTGGGCGCGACCGTCCGGACGCTTCTTGTCGACGGCGATCCGCTTGCGGATGACCGCCTTCTCGACGGCGGAGAAGGCCGTCTTGACCTCGGCCTTGCGGTCCTCGTCGACCTCGCCGTCGGCGCCAGCGGGTGCCAGCGCCTCGACGACTTCGGCCTTGACGGCGTCGGCGGCGTCCTGGCGGGCGAGCTTGTCCTTGACCGAGGTCGCCTCGTCGATCTTGGTGCCGAAGTCAGAGCGGATCCGCTCCAGCAGCGACTCGTCGATCTGCGGGGCCTCGACCTGGATCTTCTGCTTGCCGGCCTTCTGCTGCAGTTCCTCCATCGCCGCGCAGAGCTTCTTGATCTCGCCATGGGCGATGTCGAGCGCGTCGAGGATCTCGGCCTCGGTGACGCCCTCGGCGCCGGCCTCGACCATCAGGATCGCCTCGTCGGTACCGGCGACGATCAGGTCCAGATCCAGTTCGTCGTGGGTCTCCTCGTCGGGATTGATGACGAAGTCGCCGTCGAGCTTGCCGATCCGAACCGCGCCGACGTGGGAGGCGACGGGAACCGGGGAGATCGCCAGCGCCGCGGAGGCGCCGTTCATCGCGAGGATGTCGTAGGGGTTCTCGTGGTCGACCGACAGCGGCATCGCGACCAGCTGGGTCTCGTAGTGCCAGCCCTTGGGGAAGAGCGGGCGGATCGGCCGGTCGATCATGCGCGCGGTCAGCGTCGCCTTCTCGCCGGATTTGCCCTCGCGACGGAAGAACGAGCCGGGGATCTTGCCCGCGGCGTACATCCGCTCCTCGACGTCGACGGTGAGGGGAAGGAAGTCCACGTCGCGCAGGTTGCCGACGGTGGCGGTGCAGAGGACCATGGTGTCGCCGGCCTGAACCACGACCGCGCCACCCGCCTGCTTCGCGAGCTTGCCCGTCTCGAAGGAAATCTGGCTATCGCCGACATCCACCGAGACTCGGCTTACGTCAAACATGCTCATGTAATTGTCCTACCTCCGGCCGCCCGGTTGGCGGCCATCCGCTTTCTAGAACTCTCGTTCTCTTTCACGGGAGAGAGTACAGGCCCGTCACGAGCAGGTGTTAAGCGACGCCGCGTCCCTGCAAGTCGAACAGCGCCGGCGTGCCGGTGACGCCGGCGCGGATGCCGGACTCGAAGTCGCGCCGCACCCGCGCCGCCACCGCGGCAGAGCGCCGATCGTCCTCGAAGCGCCCGAGGTCGAGCCCCAGCCGCTCGGCTCGGTCCCACAGATGGGGGTCGTCGACCCGGCCGCGATCGGCGTAGAGCGAGTCGACCATCTCGAAGAACGCACCCTGAAGGCCCGCCGCCTCCGCCGCCGCATGCAGAGCGGGTGACCGGGGGTGCTTGCTGGCGACCGGGAAGTGGCGGAAGGCGATCGCCTCGGGGCGGGCGCGGATCTCGACCCAGGCCGCGGCGCAGTGGGGGCAGCCTAGGTCGGCGTAGACGACGACCGGCGCGCCGTCGCCGCGGACGTGGTCATCCGGTCCGACGGGCGGGATCGGGGCGCTGCTCAGCTCGGCCATGCGGCCCCGAGGGCTAGGACGCGAGCGCGTCGAAGATCAGGTTGGCGCCGGGGAACTCCCCGGGCGACGGCGACTCGTAGGCCCAGGCGACGGTCCCGTCCTCGTCGATCAGGACGAGGGTGCGGTTGGCGAAGCCGAGCCCGTCGAAGTAGGAGCCGTAGGCCTTGGCCACGGCTCCCTTGGGCTCGAAGTCGGCGAGCAGGGTGGTGTCGATGCCGAGCTTCTCCTGGAAAGCCTTGTGAGCGTAGGAATGGTCGACGCTGATCCCCAGCATCTCCACCCCCTTGGCGGCGATCTCCGGCTTGACCTCCTGGTAGATCGACAGCTGGTCCGAGCAGACCGGGCTGAAGTCCATCGGGTAGAAGACGAGGAGAACCTTGCGGCCCTTGAAGTCGGCGAGCGAGACGTCTTCGCCGTCCTGGTCGCGCAGAGTGAAGTCCGGGGCCGGCTCTCCGGCGGCGATCATCGCCGCAGGCCGAGGTCGGCAACCAGGGCGCGGTAGCGCTCCAGGTCCGTCTTCTCGAGATAGCGAAGCATCCGGCGGCGCTTGCCGACCAGCATCAGCAGGCCGCGGCGCGAGTGATGGTCTTTGCTGTGCTCGCGCAGGTGACCGGTGAGTTCGTTGATCCGCTCGGTCGCCAGAGCGATCTGGACCTCGGCGGATCCGGTGTCGCCGTCGGCTCGGCCGTATTTGCCGATCAGCTCGCTCTTTTTTTCTTTGGTCAGGCTCATGGGGAAATCGTCTCAAAAAAGCCGTGCACCCAGGGGGTCACGGCCGCTGGAAGCTAGCACAGACGCGCTTCGCGTCCCCGACATCGACGTGCATCTGAGCGACAAGCTCGTCGACGTCGGGGTAGCGCTTCTCTCCTCGCAAGCGCTCGACGAAGGCAACCCGCAGGGTCTTTCCGTAGAGATCTTCGTCGCGGTCGATCAGGTAGGTCTCGATGAGGACGCCGCGGCCACTCTCGAAAGTCGGCCTGACGCCGACGTTGACGGCGGCGGGGACGCCGTTGGCAAAGGCCGCGTAGACCCCGTGCCCGGGGATCGCCAGGCGATCGTCGGGGACGATGTTGGCGGTCGGGAAGCCGAGCTCGCGGCCGCGCTGATCGCCCTTGACCACGGCTCCCTCGACCATGAACGGCGAGCCGAGGCAGCGATGGGCGCCCGCCACGTCACCGGCCGCGACCTGCGCCCTGATCCGGGTCGAGGAGACGGTCTCGCCGTCGACCTCGACCAACGGCAGCACCCGGGTCTCGAACTCGGGCCGCGCCGCGAGCATGGCCGCATCGCCCCTCGCTTTGGCGCCGAAGCGGAAGTTCTCGCCGACCGAGACCCGGCCCGCGGTGAGACGCTCGAGCAGGACGTGCTCGATGAAGTCCTCCGCCGGAAGGTGGGCGAACTCCTCGTCGAAGTTGATGACGACGAGCTCACGCACGCCGAGGCCGTCGATCACGTCGCGCTTGACCGCGAACGGGGTGATCAGTTTCGGCAGCGCCGCCGGGTGCAGGATCTCCAACGGGTGCGGTTCGAAGGTGAGGACCGTATCGGCGCCGTCGATGACCGCCCGGTGGCCGAGGTGGACGCCATCGAAGGTCCCGATCGCGACGTCGCGGAGGCGCGGCTGGGCGTCCTCGAGCGCGGTGACCTCGAGGCTCATCGCAAGGCCTCCGCGACCGCCGGGACCAGCGCGGCGACGCGATCCACCGCGAGCGTCTCGCCGGCGTCCTCGATCGCGAAGGGACCGACGGCGGTGCGGCGCAGGTCCGAGCAGTAGGCGTCACCGAGCGTCTCGACCAGCGTCCGCACATAGGTCCCTGCCGAGCATTCGATCTCGTAGTGGGCGAATTCGCCATCGCTGGAAAGCAGCTCGGCGCGGTGCACCTGCACGTCGCGCAGCGGCGTCTCCACCACCTCGCCGCGGTGGGCCTTGCGGTAGAGCCGCTCGCCGCCGACGCGCACAGCCGAGGTCATCGGCAGGCGCTGGCGGACGGTGCCGGTGGGCAGCTCCAGGGAGTCCGGAACCTCGCCGGTCTCCGTCAGCTCACCATCGGAGTCGCCGGTGCTGGAGCGCCAGCCGAGGCGAGCCGTCGCCAGGTAGGTCTTCGGCAGACCGACGAGGAAGCGCTGCAGGCGGGTCGCCCGGCCGAGCAGGATCAGCAGCAGCCCGGTCGCGAAGGGATCGAGGGTGCCGGCGTGGCCCGCTTTGCAGCGGCGCTCGCGCCGCACGGTGGCGACGACGTCGTGCGAGGTGACCCCGGCCGGCTTGTCGTAGAGCAGCACGGCGCCTCCCGCCTCGCCCGGCTCCATCCTCAGCTGCCGAGCTGGGAGACGACCTCGCCGCAGAGGAAGGCCACGAGGTCGTCGAGCTCGAGATCGGTGGAGAAGCCGGCGGCGCGTTTGTGGCCCCCTCCCCCATGCTTGCGGGCGATCACGGATACGTCGACGTCGCCCTCGCTGGCCCGCAGGCTGACCTTGCGCGCGGCGCGCCCGCGGTTGCCGAGGTCGCGGACCACGGCGGCGACCTTGGTGCCGTCGATCGAGCGCAGGTGGTCGATCACGCCCTCGGTCATCTCCTCGCCGGCGCCGGTCGCCTCGTAGTCGGCGCTGGTGATGTAGCTGACGGCCAGGCGGTTGTTGCAGTGGCACTGGATCGCACCGAGGGCACGGGCGACGAGGCGCAGCTTCTCCAGTGGCACGTGCTCGTAGAGGCGGCGGTAGGTGTCGTCGACGTCGACGCCGGCGTCGATCAGCTCGGCCGCCACCCGGTGGGTGTGGGCGTTCGTGTTCTCGTACATGAACTTGCCGGTGTCGGTGATCAGGCCGACGTATAGCGCCGACGCCATCTCGGGCGTGACCTGGGCGCCCATCAGGAGCGCCAGGTCGTAGACGATCTCGGCCGTGCAGGAGGCGTTGAAGTCGACCAGGTTGATGTCGCCGAAGCGGGTGTTGTCGTGGTGGTGGTCGATGTTGACCACGACGTTGTCGCCGGCGGTGAGGAAATCGACAGGCATCCGGTCGATGTTGCCGCAGTCGAGGAAGACGACGGTGCGGTCGGCCATGTCGGCGGGCGGCTCGTGGAAGACCTCCTCGAGCGGCAAGAAGCGGTACTCGATCGGCAGCGGGAACTCCTTCGCCGCCAGGAACATCACCGAGTCCTTGCCCAGCTGCGACAGCAGCTGGTGCATGCCCAGCAGCGAGCCGAGCGCGTCGCCGTCGGGGCCCTCGTGGGCGGTCAGCAGAAAGCGGTCGCGCGAGAGCAGCTCGGCGCTGACCCGTTCGATGTCGGAGGTGGCGACGTCGGCCCGGCTGGCGCTCATCGCGGCTCCTCCGAGTCGGCGGAGTCCTCTTCGTCGAGCAGCTGGGAGATCCGCACGCCCTGCGCGATCGTGTCGTCGTAGTGGAAGGTCACGGTCGGGGTTCGCTTCATTCGAGTCTCGGCGGCGATCCGCGATTGGATCACGCCATGAGAGGAGCGTAGGCCGCTGAGAGTCTCCTCGCGTTCCTCCTCGTCTCCGAGCACGCTGACGAACACCTTCGCGGTGCGCAAATCGGGGCTGGTCTCAACCGAGGTCACGGTGACGAAGCCGATGCGAGGATCACTCAATTCGCCTGAAATCGCGGAGCCGACGACCTCTCGAAGCACCTCGTTGATGCGCCGCATGCGAGGGCCGGGCATCCTACTCCAGCGTTTGCTCGACCTGTTTCGTCTGGAAGAACTCGAGCACGTCTTCCTCCTTGACGTCGGCATAGCCTTCGAGGACGACGCCGCACTCCTGCCCCTCCTCGACTTCCTGCACGTTGTCTTTGAAGCGCCGGAGCGAGCCGAGCTTGCCGGTCCAGACGATCGTGCCCTCGCGGACCAGGCGGACGCTGGCGGTTCGAGTCGCCTTGCCCTCGGTGACGATGCAGCCGGCGATACGACCAACCTTCGAGGCCTTGAAGGTCTGTTTGATTTCGGCCTCACCGACGGCCTCCTCGACGTCCACCGCCTCCAGCAGACCCTCCATCGCGTTGCGCAGGTCCTCGGTGATTTTGTAGATGACCGAGTAGGTGCGGATGTCGACGCCCTCGCGCTCGGCGGCGCGGCGGGCATCGGCCAGCGGCCGCACGTTGAAGCCGATGATGATCGCTTCGGAGGCCGAGGCGAGCATCACGTCGGACTCGTTGATGCCGCCGGTCTGGGAGTGAATGATGTTGATCGCGACCCGCTCCTGCGGGACTTTGGCGATCTCGTCCTGGAGCGCCTCAAGAGAACCGGCGACGTCGGCCTTGAGGACGATGTTGAGTTCCTTGATCTCGCCCTCCTGGACCCGGGCGAAGACCTCGTCGAGGCTGACCTTGCGCGCCTGGCGGCGAGCCAGAGCCTCGGTCTTGAGCCTGTTCGCGCGCTCCTGGGCGAGCTGGCGGGCGCGACGGTCGTTCTCGACCGCCTGGACGAATTCGCCAGCGTCGCTGACGCCGTCGAAGCCGAGAACCTCGACCGGCATCCCCGGTCCGGCGGCCTCGACCCGCTCGCCGGTGAAGTCGTGCATCGCCCGCACCCGGCCCCACTGCGGCCCGGCGACCAGCGAGTCGCCGACCTTGAGGGTGCCGCGCTGGACGAGCACGGTCACGACCGGGCCGCGGCCGGGATCGAGCTGGGACTCGATCACGGTGCCCGAAGCGGGAGCGTCGGGGTTGGCCCCGAGCTCCTCCAGCTCGGTCACCAGCAGGATCATGTCGAGCAGGTTGTCGAGGCCTTCGTGGGTCTTGGCCGAGACCTCGACGAAGACCGTGTCCCCACCCCACTCCTCGGGCGAAATGCCCTCCTGGGCGAGCTCGGTTCGGACCTTTTCGGGATTGGCTCCCTCTTTGTCGATCTTGTTGACGGCGATCAGCATCGGCACATCGGCGGCGCGAGCGTGATCGATCGCCTCCTTGGTCTGCGGCATCACCCCGTCGTCGGCGGCGACGACGACGACGGCGACGTCGGTGACCTTGGCGCCACGGGCGCGCATCGCGGTGAAGGCGGCGTGGCCCGGCGTGTCAAGGAAGGTGATCGATTTGCCGTCATGGTGGACCTGGTAGGCGCCGATGTGCTGGGTGATGCCACCGGCCTCGCCGGCGGCAACCTCGGTCTGGCGGATAGCGTCCAGCAACGAAGTCTTGCCGTGGTCGACGTGACCCATGATCGTCACGACCGGGGGCCGGTCGACGAGGTCCTCCTCGGCGTCGGAGAACTCCGGTTCCTCGGGCTCCTCGTCGGCGGCGCTGACGATCTCGAGCTTGCGGTCGTACTCGTCGGCGATCGCGCGGATCGACTCGTCGGTCAGGGTCTGGGTGAGCGTCGCCATTTCCCCCATCGTCATCAGCTTTTTGATCACCTCGGCCGGGGCCAGTCCGAGCGACTCGGCAACCTCGCGAACGGTGGCACCGGAGTTGACCTTGGTCGCCTCGGGCTCGATCGTCGGCGCCGGACCCATCGGCGGCTCCTCCAGCAGCGGTCGGCGACGGCGGCCACCGCGGCGGCGCGGCGGGCGCTGCGGCGGCGGGCCGCCCATCTGATCGCGGCGGGCCGCCTGGGAGTCGATTACGACACGGCGTTTCTTGGCACCACCGGCACCGCCCTGCGGTCCGGCCGGCGGGACCGGTTTGGTCGAAGTCTGGGCTTTCGCCGCCGGAGCCGGAGCTTTCGGCGCGTCCGCGGTCGCGGTAGCGGTAGCTGCTTTTCTCGCAGCGGGCTGCTTGGCGGCGGTCGGCGCAGGAGCCTTCGCTCCGTTCCCTTTGGAGGCGGAGATTGCCTTCGCCGCAGCGTCCTCGTCGACACTTGACGCGGCCACTTTCGCGTCAACGCCGGCGGCTTTCAGCGCCGCAAGGACTTCCTTGCTGCTGAGGTCATGCGCTTTCGCGATCTCGTGAACCCGCTTCTTAGCCACTAAGCCTGCTCAGCCTCCTCGGCGACCGGCTCGCCCTCGGAACCGGTCTCGGGCCCGGTCGCCTCCTCGGCGACCTCCTCTTCGATCGCATCCTCGACAATCTCCTCCGCAACCGCCTCCTCGACAGCCTCCTCGACTATGGCCTCGGCGACCGCCTCCTCGACGATGGCCTCCTCCACAGCCTCCTCCACGATGGCCTCGGCGACCGCCTCCTCGACGATCTCCTCCTCGACCTCCTCGACGAAGGCGGCGGAGGCGCGCTCGACGATTTCGTCGACCTGTGCTTCGTCGCCCTCGGGGTCGGCGAGGATCGCCACCTCCGCTTCGGAGACTCCAGTCAGCACCGCGACCTGGCTGGTCTCGAAGCGGGTCAGCGCCTGGTGCGAGGGCAGACCGCAGTAGGTCGAGCCGGGAACGGCGGCGTTGGGGCAGCGGCGACCGTTGGAGAGGACCGCCATGCAGCGACCGTCGGACTGCTCTTCGCCCTCGTACTCGATCTCGGTTTCCTCGGAGGCGAACTCGGTCTCGGACTTGATGTCGACCCGCCAGCCGGTGAGGCGGGCGGCGAGACGGGCGTTCTGGCCGTCGCGACCGATCGCAAGCGAGAGCTGGTCGTCGGGGACGATCACCGTCGCCTGGCGTTCCTCGTCGTCGACGATGACCTCGCGGACGCGCGCCGGCGAGAGGGCTTTGGCGACGAAGCGCGCGGGCTCGTCGTTGTGGGGAATGATGTCGATCTTCTCGCCGCGCAGCTCGGAGACGACCATCCGCACCCGCGAGCCACGAGGGCCGACGCAGGCGCCGACCGGGTCGACGCCGTCGGCGTGGGAGACGACGGCGATCTTCGAGCGGTAGCCGGGCTCGCGGGCGACGCCGACGATCTCGACCAGCTTGTCGGCGATCTCGGGCACCTCGAGCTCAAACAGGCTCTTGATCAACTCGGGACTGCGGCGGGAGACGACGATCGCCGGACCTTTGGTCGAGTCGGAGACGTCGGTGATGACCGCCTTGACGCGCATCCCATGGTCGTAGCGCTCGTTGTAGACCTGCTCGGACTTGGGCAGCAGCGCCTCGACCCGCTCGCGCAACTGGACGAGCGTGTAGCGCTTGTCGGACTGCTGGATGATCCCCGTGATCAGCTCGCCGACCCGGTCCTGGTACTCGTCGTACATCATCTGCCGCTCGGCCTCGCGGATCCTCTGCAGGATCACCTGCTTGGCGGTCTGGGCGGCGATCCGGCCAAAGTCTTCGGGAGTGACGTCGCGGGTGGTGATCTGGTCCTCATAAGGAGCGATCATCTCCGGGTCGAGCTCGGGGTCCTCGGGCTCGCGCATTTCGCCCGTCTCCGGGTCGACCTCGGGCTCCTCCTGCAGCTCGGCGGCCTCGGCCAGCAGTTTCTCCTCCAGCTCCGGCGGCAGGATCAGTTCGAAGACGCGGAAGTCACCGGTTTCGTGGTCGAGGTCGACGCGGGCGTATTTGGCGGCGCCGGGGGTCTTCTTGTAGGCCGAGAGGAGGGCGTCCTCGAGGGCGTCCATCAACTTGTCGGCGGCGATTCCCTTCTCCGCCTCGAGCGCTTTGACTGCGTCGACGATCTCCTTACTCACTGAGCGACTCCTTGGTCTCGGAAGAGGTGCTTGGGCGACGGTACTTGGGACCCGGCGAGGAAACCTCGAGCGAGTAGTCGGCCAGCAGGTGGTTGAGGTGCCGCGTGACCTGTTCGCAGAGCGCCAGGTCGACGCCCTCGGGGTGGTCGATGAAGATGCGCAGCGTCTCGCCGCCCGGTTTCTCCAGGGCGACGACGTCGAGCTCGGAGTCGAGCTCGGAAAGCTGCTGCTGAATGCTCTGCTGAAGGTCGGTCATATCCGTTTCGGGCCGTAAAAAAAGTGGGCCAGGCCCACTTCGAGGTACTGCTTAGGACAGAAAGCTTGCAGCCAGTATAGCCCGCTCACGCAGCCGGCCCACTAGCCTCGGCGCGAAGCTCGGCGACTCTCGCCAGGATCGCCTCGGCGATCGCGTCCTTGGACGCGATCGGGACCTCGGCCTCGGAGCCTCGATCGATCAAGGTCACCGCGTTGTCGGCGCTCTCGAATCCGATCGCCGGATCGGAGACGTCGTTGAGGACGATCAGGTCGGCGTTCTTGCGGGTCAGCTTGGCGCGGGCGCGGCCGACCGCGTCCCCCCCGTGCTCGGCGGCGAAGCCGACGATGGTCTGCGCCTCGCCGCGCGCCGCTGCCAGCGAGGCGAGGATGTCCTCGGTCGGCTCGAGGTGGAGCTCGAGGCCGTCCTGGCGCGCCAGCTTGCCACCGCTGACCGTGGCGGCGCGGAAGTCTGCCGGCGCCGCCGCCATCAGCAGGACGTGCGTGCTCTTGAACTCCTCCGCGGCGGCCCGGGCCAGCTGCTCGGCGGTCTCGACGTCGATGCGACGGACGCCGGCCGGCTCGGGCAGCGAGACGTTGGCGGCGATCAGGGTCACCTCGGCGCCGCGGCGGGCGGCCGCGGCGGCGAGCGCAATGCCCATCCGGCCGCTGGAGCGGTTGCCGATGAAGCGGACCGGGTCGATCGGCTCACGGGTGCCGCCGGCGGTGACCAGCACCCGCATCCCGTCCCAGGGACGCTCGCCCGCCGGCAACGCCGCCTCGATTCGGGCCAGTAGCCGCTCGGGGTCGGGCAGGCGGCCGCGGCCGAACTCGCCGCGGGAGGCGAGCCGGCCCTCGTCGGGCTCGATCACCTCGACGCCGCGCCCGCTCAGCGTCGCCAGGTTGGCCTGGGTCGCCGCGTTCGCGAACATGCGGTCGTTCATCGCCGGGGCGAGGAGTCGGGGGGAAGCGCAGGCGAGGAAGGAGGTGGTCAGCATCGAGTCGGCGACGCCGCCGGCAAGCTTGGCGAGCGTGTTGGCCGAGGCCGGCGCGACGAGATAGACGTCGCAGTTGGCCGCGAGCTCGAGGTGCCCGATCGGATCGTGGCCGGGCTGCTCCTCGCCGGGGAAGCCGCCGCGCATCGGGTCGCGCTCGAACTCGGAGATCAGAACCGGGGCGCCGACGATCCCCTCGAAGGAGGCGGCACCGACGAAGCGCGTCGCCGTCTCCGTCATCAACACCCGCACCCCATGCCCGGCAAGCGTCGCCAGACGAGCCAGCTCCAACGACTTGTAGGCGGCGATCCCACCGCTGACGCCAAGCAGGACTCGTGCCATCGGTCTGCTCCTCGGGTTCGCGCCCGGTTGGGCGCTAGGTGCGGTACTCGTATTTGAGCTTGCCCTCGGCGAGCTCTTCGAGCGCCATCGTGAGGTAGTTCCTCTCGGCGTTCGTCTCGACCATCGGCGGTGGGTATTCGCCGAAGCCACCCTCTCCGAGGTTGTGGAAGTAGCTGTTGATCTGACGTGCACGCTTCGCCGAGACGACGACAGCGGCGTAGTGAGAATCAGCATGCACCAGAAGCTTGTCTACGCGAGGTTTAATCATTGCCATGCAGTCTAGGGGAACGTCACGCTCCCCCGGGGAAAGCTCCCGTCCCCTCGAAGCTGTCCCGCTTCACGGAAGCTGCCCTTCCTTGGGAGCTTGGATGAGTTCTGCTGGGAGGGGTTGGGTGTTCCCAGCAAGCGGAAGCGACACCCAACCCCTCCACGCAAGAGTTCAACCGTCCGAAAGCCCGAGCTCGGCGCGCACGATCCGCTCCAGCTCGTCCGAGGCGTGCTCGAGATCGTCGTTGACGACGCGATAGGCGAACTCGTCCTGAGCGGCCATCTCCTGCGAGGCAACCTCGAGCCGGGCGTCGATCGCGTGCGGCGCGTCGGTGCCGCGGGAGTCGAGGCGCTCGCGCAGCACGGAGGGGTCTGGCGGAGCGATGAAGACCTGGACCGACTCGCGCATCGCGGCCCTGACCTGACGGGCTCCCTGGACCTCGATCTCCAGCACCACGGAATGGCCCTCGGCGAGGCGCCGCTCGACCTCTGTCCGCATCGTCCCGTAGAGGTTGCCGCTGTAGGTCGCGAACTCGAGGAAGTCTTCGTCGTCGATCCGCCGGTCGAACTGCGCGGCGCTGAGGAAGTGGTAATCACGGCCGTCGACCTCGCCCTCCCGCGGCTGCCTGGTCGTCGCCGAGACCGAGAGCTCGAGGTCGGGGACGCGCTGTAGAAGCTCCTTGATCAGGGTTCCCTTGCCGACCCCCGAGGGGCCGGTAATGACGAATACCTTTGCCATGGCGCGGCGATACTGACCGGCGAAGCGGTCGCTAACGGTGGCGCAGCTGCGAGACGAGCTCGGTGCGCTGGCGCTCGGAGAGGCCACCGATCGTCTTCGACGGGGAGATCCGGCACTGGTTGAGTATTCGGTTGGTCTTCACCCGCCCGTACTTGGGCACGGCGAGCAGCATGTCGAAGACCTTTGCCGTCATCACGTACTCCGGCGGATCGAGCAAGATCGTGTGAATACTCGCCCGGCTCGCCTTCAGGTCCTTCTTCAGCTTGGCGCGGGCGGTACGTATGTCATTGGCCCGCCTGAGCGCATCCATTCTCTGATCGAGGGACCGTTCCGGCGCCGCGAGTGAAGTCTTGAGTGGAGTGGCAGGCATGTGCGCGGCGAGTATAGCCGCGGCTAGGGCAGGCGCAAGTGGCTCAGGGCCAATTGCCCACAAATTCATCTCAACCTCTACTCGAGGTCTAGCGCCGAGTGAGCCGTGGCCTCCTTTGGACGAGCGAGATCGAGTTCGGCGGCGACCCTGGAGCCGGCCTTCGGGTCGCGGAAACTCTCGGTCCCGACCGCCACCAGAGTTGCCCCGGCGGCGAGGAATTCGGCAGCGTCGACACCGCTGGCGATGCCGCCCATGCCGATCGCGGGAAGCCCGGCGGCGGCGGTGACCGCGCGCAGCTGCTGCACCGCGACCGGCCGCACCGCCGGCCCGGAGAGGCCGCCGTGGCCGGCCGCCAGCGCCGGCGTGCCGGTGGCCGGGTCGAAGGCGCTCGCCTTGAGCGTGTTGATCAGCGAGACCGCGTCCGCCCCACCCCGCTCGGCGCCGACGGCGACCGCGGCGGGATCGGCGACGTTGGGGGTCAGCTTGACGATCAACGGCTTCGCGGTGAGCGGCCGCAGGGTCTCCAGCAACGCCTCCGTCTCGGCCGGCTGCTCGCCGACGATCAGGCCCGAGTGGACGTTGGGGCAGGAGACGTTGAGCTCGATCCCGGCGACCTCGTCGCGAGCGCCAACCGCCTCGACCAGCTTCGCGAACTCGGGGCGGCTGGTCGCCATCACCGAGACGATCAGCGGCACCGGCAGCTCGGCGAGGCGCGGCAGATCCTGCTCGAGGAAGCCGGCGAGGCCCTTGTTCGGCAACCCGATCGAGTTGAGCATCCCGGCCGGCGTCTCCCAGATCCGCCTCGGCGCATTTCCCACCCGGGGCTCCGGCGTGATCGTCTTCGAGACGAAGGCGGCGAAGGGGAACTCCTCCAGGACCGCGTCGCCGAAGACCTGGCGGGCAGCGATCGCGTCGTAGGTGCCGGAGGCGTTGATCACCCGGTGCGCGAGGGAGATGCCGCAGAGCTCAGGCATGGGGGACCTCGGCGACCTGGTCTCCCCGCACAACCGGCCCGTCGATGCAGAGGCGCATGTAGCCGCCGTCGGGCTTCGGCACCGCACAGCCGAAGCAGGCGCCGAAGCCGCAGGCCATCGGCGACTCCAGCGCCAGCTGACAGGCGACCTCGCGCCCGGCGCAGAGCGAGCGCACCGCCTCCAGCATCGCCGGTGGGCCGCACGAGTAGACGACGGCGGAGCCGGCGTCGTCGCCGGCGAGCATCGCCGCCAGCAGATCGGTGACGTAGCCGCGGTGCCCGGCGTGGCCGTCCTCGCTTGCCAGCCTCACCTCGCAGCAGCCGAAGAGGTCGTCGAGCCCCCCGGAGTGGGTCTGGTCGCGGAAGCCGAGCAGGACCCGGACCGGCACGTTGCGCTCGCCGAAGCGACGGCGCAACAGCGCCAGCGGCGCGACGCCGATGCCGCCGCCGACGAGGATCGCGCCGGCGGCACCGGGGCGCACCTGGCGCGGCTCCGAGAAGGCGTTGCCGAGCGGCCCGGTGACCCAGACCCGGTCCCCCGTCGCCAGCTCACAGAGGCGGTCGGTCCCCGGACCGACGCCCTCGACGAGGAAGTCCAGGCGCACGCCGGCGGCCGCCGGGCCGGTCTCGGCAACCGAGATCGCCCGCGGCAGGAACGGCCGCTCGCCCCGCTCGGACCAGTGGCGCTCGGTGGCGAGCATGTAGAACTGGCCCGGCGCCGGCTCGGGCCCTTCGCGATCGAGCAGGGAGAAGACCCGGTAGCCACCCGAGGCCCGGTTCTCGGAGACCTCGCACGGTCGCCGTCCAAACGGTGCTGGACCAGCCGCCTCCGAACGCGGAAGCGGGGCCGGATCCATCAATGATTCCTCTCCGGCCCCGCGAGAGCGGAGGAGGCGGCGACCTTATGGATCTCCTGGATGCTGTGGACCTCGGCCTCGTCCTGACTGCCGGCGGCGATCGCGCGCGCGGCGGCGGTGGCGCCGGTCATCGTCGTGATGCAGGGGATCCCCTGGCGGACGGCGGCGCTGCGGATCTCGTAGCCGTCGGCGCGGGCGCCGGAGCCGGTCGGGGTGTTGATCACGAGGTCGCAGCGGCGCTTGCGGATCAGGTCGAGGACGTGCGGGGACCCCTCCCCCAGCTTGTTGATCCGGGTGACCGGTACCCCCATCCGCTCGATCGCCATCGCGGTGCCGCCGGTCGCGATCACCTCGAAGCCGAGGTCGTGGAAGCGAGCCGCGAGCTGGGTCGCCGCGGGCTTGTCGGTGTCGGTCACGGTGATGAAGACCGAGCCCTCCTCGGGCAGCAGCGCCCCCGCTGCGGCCTGGGCTTTGCCGAACGCGGTCGGGAAGTCGGCGGCGATGCCCATCACCTCGCCGGTGCTCTTCATCTCCGGCCCCAGCACCGAGTCGGCGCCGGCGAAGCGGGCGAAGGGCAGCACCGCCTCCTTGACGCTGACGTGCTCGGGCGGCCCCGACGGCAGCTCCTGGTCGGCGATCCTCTCGCCCAGCATCAGCCGCGCGGCCATCTTCGCCAGCGGCACCCCGATCGCCTTGGAGACGAAGGGGACGGTGCGTGAGGCGCGCGGGTTGGCCTCGATCACGTAGAGCTCGCCGCCGGCGACGCCGTACTGGATGTTGATCAGCCCGATCACGCCGAGCTCGAGCGCGATCTTCTCGGTCGTCGCCCGGATCTCCTCGAGCATCTCCTCGCCGAGGCTGAGCGGTGGGATCACGCAGGCGGAGTCGCCGGAGTGGACACCGGCCTCCTCGACGTGCTGCATGATCCCGGCGACCCAGACCTGCTCGCCGTCGCCGAGGGCGTCGACGTCGACCTCTATCGCGTTCTCGAGGAAGCGATCGAGCAGCAGCGGGTGCTCCTGGTCGGCCTTGACGTGGGCCTTCAGGTAGGCGGCCAGGTCCTCGGTCGAATAGCAGATCTCCATCGCCCTGCCGCCGAGAACGTAGGAGGGCCGGACCAGCAGCGGGAAACCGACCTCGGCGGCGATCACCTCGGCCTCTTCCGCCGATAGAGCGGTGCCGTAGGGAGGGTGTTTGATGCCGAGCCGGCGCAACAGGGCGCCGAAGCGGCCGCGGTCCTCGGCCAGGTCGATCGCGTCGACGGGAGTGCCGAGCAACGGCACGCCCGCCTCTTCAAGGGTCCGGGCCAGCTTCAGCGGCGTCTGGCCGCCGAACTGGACGATCACCCCCTCGGGGTTCTCCTGGGCGCAGACGGCGAGCACGTCCTCGGCGGTCAGCGGCTCGAAGTAGAGGCGGTCGGAGGTGTCGTAGTCGGTGGAGACGGTCTCCGGATTGCAGTTGACCATCACCGCGTCGCGGCCGAGCTCGCGGGCGGTCATCGCGGCGTGGACGCAGCAGTAGTCGAACTCGATTCCCTGACCGATCCGGTTCGGCCCGGCGCCGAGGATCACGACGGAGTCGCGGTCCCCGCGTCGCACCTCCGAGGCCGGCGGGGTGCCGTCGGCGTTCGGACGCTCGTGGGCGGAGTAGTAGTAGGGAGTCGCCGCCTCGAACTCCGCGGCGCAGGTGTCGACCGCCTTGTAGGTGCGGACCAGCCCGTCGGTTCCGTCGCCCTCGGTGGCAAGCAGCTCGAGCTCGCGCAGGAACCAGCGGTCGACCAGGCAGCTCTCGTGCACCGCCTCGACGCCGATCCCGCGGTGGAAGGCCTCGAGGATCAGGTCGAAGCGCTCGGCGCAGGGCTTCTCGATCGCGACCAGCAGGTCCTCGTCGGACGCCGGCGCCTCGGGGGTCGAGTCGAGCTCGCGCGAGCGCAGCGCCTTGGCGAAGGACTCGCGGAAAGTGCGGCCGATCGCCATCGCCTCGCCGACGCTCTGCATGAAGGTCGAGAGCCGGCCGTCGGAGCCGGGGAACTTCTCGAAGGCAAAGCGCGGCACCTTGGTGACGACGTAGTCGATCGTCGGCTCGAAGGAGGCGGGGGTGGCCTGGGTGATGTCGTTGGGGATCTCCTCCAGCGCGTACCCCACCGCCAGTTTCGCCGCCATCTTCGCGATCGGGAACCCGGTCGCCTTCGAGGCGAGCGCCGAGGAGCGGGAGACGCGGGGGTTCATCTCGATCACGACGATCTCGCCGTTCTCGGGATTGACCGCGAACTGGACGTTGGAGCCGCCGGTCTCGACCCCGATCGCCCGGATCACCTTGATCGCCTGGTCGCGCAGCTCCTGGTAGATCGGATCGGTCAGGGTCTGGGCGGGCGCCACCGTGACCGAGTCGCCGGTGTGAACGCCCATCGGGTCGACGTTCTCGATCGAGCAGATGATCACGACGTTGTCGTTGCGGTCGCGCATCACCTCGAGCTCGAACTCGCCCCAGCCGATCACCGACTCCTCCACCAGCACCTGGTTGATCGGGCTGGCGGCGAGGCCCTCGGAGACGACCTGGCGCAGCTCGGTCTCGGTGCGGCCGATGCCACCGCCCTGGCCCCCCATCGTGAAGGCCGGGCGGACGATCGCCGGCAGCGAGATGCTGCCCTCGGAGAGCGCCTCCTCGACCTCGCCGAGGCCTTCGACCGTGATCGACCAGGGGATCCGCAACCCGGCCTCGGTCATCGTCGTGCGGAACTCCTCGCGGTCCTCGGCGCGGCGGATCGCGGCGGCGTCGGCGCCGATCAGCTCGACTCCGAAGCGCTCCAGGGTGCCGTCTTCGTGCAGGGTCATCGCCAGGTTGAGGGCGGTCTGACCGCCGAGCGTCGGCAGCAGCGCGTCGGGGCGCTCCTTTTCGATGATCTTCGTCACCGGTCCCGGCAGCAGCGGCTCGATGTAGGTCGCCGTGGCGAACTCCGGGTCGGTCATGATCGTCGCCGGGTTGGAGTTGACGAGGACGACCTCGTAGCCCTCCTCGAGCAGGACCTTGCAGGCCTGCACACCGGAGTAGTCGAACTCGGCCGCCTGGCCGATCACGATCGGGCCGGAGCCGATCAGGAGGATCTTGTGGATGTCATCGCGACGGGGCATCGTTCGGGCTCAGGCGGCGAGGGCGAGGAAGCGGTCGAAGAGATGGCGGGCGTCGTGCGGGCCGGGACCGGCCTCGGGGTGGTACTGGACCGTGGCGCCGGCGACGTCGCGCAGGACCAGGCCCTCGACCGTGCGGTCGTAGAGGTTCAGCTGCGAGAGCTCGGCGACGCCGAAGTCGGTGTCCCAGCGGACCGGCTCGTCGCCCTCGATCCGCGGCTCGCCGCCGGGACCCGCGACCGCGAAGCCGTGGTTCTGGGAGGTGATGTCGATGCGGCCGGTCTCCAGGTCCTTGACCGGGTGGTTGGCGCCGCGGTGGCCGAAGGGCAGCTTGTAGGTGTCGAGCCCGACCGCCCGGCAGAGCAGCTGGTGGCCGAGGCAGATGCCGAACATGGGCCGCTTGCCGACCAGCTCGCGGACGGTGTCGACGACGTAGCCGAGCGCCGCCGGGTCGCCGGGGCCGTTGGCGAGGAAGACGATGTCCGGTTCCTCGGCGAGGACCTGCTCGGGGGTGCTGGCGCAGGGCAGCAGCGTCAGCTTCGCACCGTGCGAGCGCAGCTGGCGGACGATGCTCATCTTCACCCCGGTGTCGAGCCCGACCACGTGCGGACCATCGCCGTCGAAGCGGATCGGCTCCGGCGGGGTGACCGTGCGGGCGAAGTCGGCGCCGTCCATCGCCGGCTCGGCGGCGATCGATTCGCGGGCCTCGGATTCGGGCGTCCCACCGGAGAACACCCCGCCCCTCATCGCGCCGCGGTCGCGGATGTGGCGGACCAGGGCACGGGTGTCGACGCCGGTGATCCCCGGCACGCCGCAGTCGCCGAGCCAGTCGAGCCAGCCGCCCTCGGCGCTGGCGGCGTCCTCGCTGTTCTTCGCGTCGCGCATGACGACGCCGCGGGCGTGGATCCGGTCCGACTCCATCGCCGCCCCGCCGACGCCATAGTTGCCGATCAGCGGGTAGGTGAAGACGATGATCTGGCCGGCGTAGGAGGGATCGGTGACCGCCTCCTGGTAGCCGGTCATCGCGGTGTTGAAGACGACCTCGCCGGTGACCGCGCCATCGTGGCCACAGGCGAGCCCGTCGAGCCGAGTCCCGTCCTCGAGCAGCAGGTAGGCGACACTCACGAGGCGACCCCGAGGGAGAAGCTGCGCAGGCGGTAGGCGACCTGGCCGGCGGCGACGGTGACGAGGACACGGCCGGTCAGCGTCCTGCCGGCGCACCAGGAGTTCTGCGAGCGGCTCTCGTAGCCGTCCTCCCCCACCGTCCACTCGGCGGCGAGGTCGCAGAGGGCGACGTTGGCCTCCGAGCCCGGGGCCAGGGTCGGGCGCTCGATCCCGAACGGGGCGGCGCCGCCGGCGAGCCGCTCGACCAGCAGGCCGAGATCGATCGTCCCGGGCAGAACCAACTCCGTGTGAAGCGCCGCGAAGGCGGTCTCGAGCCCGGTCACGCCCATCGCCGCCTGCTCGAACGGGACTTCCTTTTCCTCTGCCTGGTGGGGGGCGTGGTCGGTGGCGATGCACTCGATCGTGCCGTCACGGAGCGCCGCGATCAGCGCCTGACGGTCGCTCTCGCGGCGCAGCGGCGGGTTCATCTTGAAGCGGTTCGGGTCGAGGCTGCGGACCTCCTCGTCGGTCAGGCAGAGGTGGTGCGGGCTGGCCTCGGCGCTGATCTTGACCCCGGCGGCCTTGGCGGCGCGGACGACCTCGACCGACTCGGCGGCCGAAAGGTGCTGGACGTGGATCCTCGCTCCCTCGTAGGCGGCGAGGGCGGCGTCGCGGGCGATCATCGTCGACTCCGAGACCGAGGGGATGCCGGCGAGGCCGACTGCGGCCGAGACCGGACCCTCGTGCATCACCCCGTCGCCGGAGAGATCCGGATCCTCCTCGTGCAGGGCGATCGTGCCGCCGCAGAGCCGCTGGTACTGGAGGGCGCGGAGCATCACCCGCGAGCTGACGATCGGCAGGCCGTCGTCGGAGAAGCCGATCGCGCCGGCCTCGCGCAGGTCGACCATCTCGGTCAACTCCTCACCCTTCATGCCGCGGGTGACGGTGGCGAGGAAGCCAACCGGAACCGAGGCGCCGGCCCGGGCCTGCTCGCGGAGGGCGCTGATGTCGGCCGCGGTGGATACGGGCGGCTCGGTGTTGGCCATCGCCAGGATCCCGCAGTAGCCGCCGGCGGCGGCGGCCCTGGTGCCGGTCTCGACGTCCTCTTTGTGCTCGTGGCCGGGGGTGCGGAGGTGGACGTGGGGATCGAAGAAGGCCGGGAAGGCGTGCAGGCCCTCGGCCTCGAGCACCTCCGCCCCGTCCTCGTCCGCCTCGCCCGGCGCCGCCAGTTCGGCGATGCGGCCGTCTCGAATCACGAGGTCGTGGACGCCCTCGATTCCGGCGACCGGATCGAGCACACTCACCCGTCGCAGGACGAGATGGGCGTCCTCGCCGGCGCGGACGTCGAGCAGGTCGGTGAGGCTAGACATGGATTTCGCGCTCCGCTCCCGGCGCGAAGAACCAGATATGCACGCTTGGTCGTTCCGCACTCATGCCGGTTGCCCGATCGGGGTCGGGCTCGGTTCGTCGTCGCTGACCGGCGCCGGGCGCTCGCTGCCGGCCAGCAGCTCGTAGAGGATCGCCATCCGCACGACAAGGCCGGCGGCGACCTGCTCGGCGATCAGCGACTGCGGCGAGTCGATCGCCTCGCCGGAGAGCTCGACGCCGCGGTTGACCGGACCCGGGTGCATCAGCAGCTGGCGCGGGTTGAGCCGGCGGGTGTCGATCTGGAAGGTGGCCGCGTACTCGCGCAGCGAGGGGACGAAGCTCTCGCTCATCCGCTCCTGCTGCATCCGCAGCGCGTAGACGACGTCGGCCTCGCCAAGCCGCTCCAGCGAGTGCGAGACCTCGCAGCCGAGCTCCTCGATCCCACGCGGGATCAGCGTCGGCGGGCCGCAAACCGTGACCTCCGCCCCCATCCGCTGGAAGGCGATCAGGTTGGAGCGAGCGACGCGGCTGTGGAGGACGTCGCCGACGATCCAGATCCGCTTGCCGTCGAGCGAGCCGAGCCGGCGCCGCAGGGTGTAGACGTCGAGCAGCGCCTGGCTCGGGTGCTCGTGCTTGCCGTCGCCGGCGTTGATCACCGCGGCCGCGGTCCAGCCGGCGACCATCTGGGCGGCGCCGGCGTAGGGGTGACGGATCACGATCGCCGCCGGGTCGTAGGCCGAGAGCGTCGCCACCGTGTCCTTCAGCGACTCGCCCTTGTCGACGGAGGAGCCCGCCGCCTTGACCGAGACCAGGTCGGCCGAGAGCCGCTTCGCGGCAAGCTCGAAGGAGCTGCTGGTGCGGGTGCTCGACTCGTAGAAGAGGGTGACGACGGTGCGGCCGCGCAGGGTCGGGACTTTCTTGATGTCGCGGCGGCCGACCTCGGCGAAGCTCTCGGCGCGGTCGAGGATCGCCTCGATCTCGTCCCGCGAGAGCCCGTCGATCGCCAGCAGGTGCTTCATACGAATGCCTCGCGCTTCGCTCCCTGACGGAGAATCAGATATGGACGTTCGGTCGCTACCGCGCTCATGCCAGGGCCTCCGCCGGGCGCCCATCGGAGATCGTCACCCGGTCGACTCCGTCGCTCTCCTCGAGACTGACGTTGACCCGCTCGCCCCGGGCGGTCGGCAGGTTCTTGCCGACGTAGTCGGGCCGGATCGGCAGCTCGCGGTGCCCGCGGTCGCAAAGGACGGCGAGCTGGACCCGGCGCGGGCGGCCGTAGTCGAAGAGGGCATCGATCGCGGCCCTCACCGTGCGGCCGGTGAAGAGGACGTCGTCGACGAGGACGACCGTGCGCTCGTTGAGGTCGAAGTCGATGTGGGAGGCGTGGACGACCGGCTGGGAGGCGGGCGACTTGGCGCCGACGTCGTCGCGGTAGAAGGAGATGTCGATGTCGCCGATCGGCAGCTCGGTCCCGATCAACTCGCCGAGGAAGGCGTGGAGGCGACGGGCGAGAAGGGCTCCGCGGGTGTGGATGCCAACGACGGCGAGACCCTCGGGCTGTGGGTTCTTCTCGGCGATCTCGTGGGCGATGCGCCGCAGCGTTCGCCTCAGACCGTCGTGCTCCAGCACGATCTTCTCACTCACTCTTTGCTTCCTTCCTGGCCTCTCGGGACCGGGTTAAAGGACGCCCGCAGCGTAGCAGCGAGGGTCGACGCCGTCAGTCGTCGGGATTCGAGTCTTCCCGCTTCTCGCGGGCTCCGCCGGGCACCAGCTTCGGCTCGCCGCGCTCGGGAAACGGGATCTCGATGATGTCGAAGTCACGCGGGGCGATCGTCGGCCCGTAGACCTCCTGCGCCTCCTCGAGCACCTTGCCGACGTGGTAGCGGGAGGAGATGTGGACCAGCGCCAGCAGCTTCACGTGCGCCTCGGCGCCGACGGCGGCGGCCTGACCGACGGTCGAATGGCCGGTTTCGGCGGCCCGCTGGACCTCCTCCTCGGCGAAGCTGGCGTCGTGGATCAGCAGCTCGGCGTCGGCGGCGGCCGCGACCGTCGCCGACGACGGCGCCGTGTCGCCGGTGAGGACGACCGTGCGCCCGGCGCGGCTCGGCCCCATCACCTGCTCGGGGGTCACGGGCCCGCTCGCGCCCGACACCTTCTCCCCCCTCTGCAGCGCCGCGAATGCGGGCCCTTCGGGGATTCCGGCGGCGATCGCCGCGGCGGGGTCGAAGCGGCCGGGCCGCTCCTCCTCGACCAGGGCGTAGCCGCTGGCGCGCACGCTGTGGGCGGCTTCGAAGGACTGGATCTCGTAGCCGTCGTGGGCGACCGTGTCGCCCGGAGCCAGCTCGACCAGCTCCAGTCCGAAGCCGAGCCGGCCGATCAGCGGCTTGAGGACGCCGAAGAGCTCGCGCAATCCAGCCGGGCCGTGGACCACGAGAGGGCGGTCGCGGTCGGTCAGGTCGTAGGTCTTGAGCAGGCCCGGCAGGCCGAGGATGTGGTCGGCGTGGAAGTGCGTGAGGTAGATCTCGTCGACCTGGGCGAGGCCGAGCGAGCGCTGCATCTGCCGCTGCGTCCCTTCGCCACAGTCGAAGAGCAGTCGCTCCCCCCCGCGCGCGATCAGCACGCTCGCGGTCGAGCGCCGCGCCGAGGGCACCGAGCCGCCGGTACCGAGGAAGATCACCGAGAGATCCATCGGCGCCGAGCCTACGTGGTCGTAATTTCAACCGCTATCCGGGTGAAAGTACGACCGCTCCCGGCCGAGGGCGTACCACTAAGCTGCCGGGTGAGCGCCCGTAGCTCAGCTGGATAGAGCGCTTCCCTCCGGAGGAAGAGGCCGCAGGTTCGAATCCTGCCGGGCGCGTCGTCGTGTTGCCGTGGCTAGGCGGTCTTGAAGCGGGCTCGCCACTCGTCGCGGTCGAAGCGGGCCGGCTCGGTCTCGTCGAGGAAGCGTTCGAGGACGGAGATGAAGCTGCCGGGACTCTCCAGCTGCGGCACGTGGCCGACCCCCTTGAAGATCTCGAGGCGGCTGTTGGGAAGCTGGCGATGGGTCTCTTCGCCGTGCTCGACCGGGATGATCGGGTCGCGGTCGCCCCAGATGATCAGCAGCGGCAGCGCCTCTGCCAGGTAGAGGCGGTCGAGCGCGGCGACACGCTGGCCCGTGGTGCCGACGACCGCGCGCAGGGTCGAGAGGAACGCCTTGCGGCGCTCGGGGTCGGCCAGGGACGCGTAGCCACGCGCCACCTCGGCGACGTCGGCGCTGGGGCGCAGGCCGAGCTTGCCGAAGGCCCCACCGAGCAGAGAGCCGGCGCGCGCCCCGACTCCGGCGGTGGCCGAGATGAAGAGGTCGGCGCCGGGCAGCGCCGCCGCGCGCAGGATCGGGCTAACGTCGGGGCCGAGGCCGCCGCTGGAGACCAGAACCAGCCGTTCGACCATCTCCGGGAACTGGTAGGTGAACTGGAGCGCCACGCCGCCGCCGAGCGAGTGCCCGACCAGCGTCGCCCGCTCGTGCCCGAGCGTCAGCATCAGATCCCGCAGCCCGCTGGCGAGGCTGCCGAGCGAGTAGTCGCCGCCGCCCGGCTCCGAGAGGCCGTGACCGGGGAAGTCCGCGGCGATCACCGCGTTGCGCAGCGCAAGCGGCTCGATCACCGACTTCCAGTTGTCGGTGTTGCCGGCCATGCCGTGAATCAGCAGCAGCAGCTTGCCCGAGCCGGCCTCGACGTAACTGACCGAGCGACCGTGAACGGTCGCGGTTCTGCTCTTCACATCGCTTGCGCCGATCGGTGCCACGTTGTTCGCCATACCCCAACCGTAGCCGCCGGGGACGCTGTCGGGGCCAAGATCGCGGATCTGTGACGGATTCCAATACTGTCGCGGGCGTATGAACGATGCGCCTCAGGAGACCCGGATGCCGCGCGGAGTGCTGGCTGTGGTGGCGATCGGGCTGATCGCCTGCATCGCTGCGGCACTGCTCACGACCGACAAGTCGAGCGGCTCGGCGGCCCAACTGGAATACCTCGAAGAGACGCCGATGCCCGATTCGAAGCCCGTCGCGGTGCCGGGAGGCGGCGGTCAGATGCAGCTCAGTGACGGCCACATCCGCGCCACCGGCCTCAACGTCAGCGGTTACGAGCTCTACTGGGTCTACTCACAGCTCAACATCGACGCCGGCTCGCCGGTCGGAAGCGCGCGGATCCGCTGCTCGATTCAGGCTCCGGGCGGAACCGAAGTCGCGCAGACTCCGAAGCTGCGCGCGTCGTACCCGCGGTCGAGCGAAGGGCTCGCGAATCAGGAAGTGCCCGAAGTCGTGCTGGTCGACTTCAGCTCCCATGGCGACGAACTCGCGACGGTCGAAGCCACCGACCTGCCCCGCCGCTTCGCGACGGAGAGCGACATCAACCTGGAATGGCCCGAATACGTGGTCGGCAAGGAGCGGTGGGAATGGTTCCTCCCCCCCGGTCCCCCGAAGAAGGCCCTGGTCCTGCCCTTCGCCACGGTTTGGAAAACGACCAAGGTGCCCTCGGCAAAGGTCGCCTGCGCCCTCACCACCAGCGCCGGCTCCGCCACCGTGCGGACCGGTGGCGCCCTGACCAAACAGTCGGAACCGATCGCGGAATAGCGCCGCGGGGCCCCGCCGAGGGTCAGTCGTCGGCCGGGGCGACGAGGAGCTCGGGCCCTTCGGTCATCCCTTTCCCGACCTTGTTCAGCTTCGGATTGGCGGGAGCGCTGTCCATGCGGCGGGCGTCGAGAGGCGCGCACATCGCCACCGCGTCCTCGACGCCCAGGTCCGGGCGCAGCCAGGCCGCCTCGGCCTCGGGACTGGGAAGGATCGCCGGCATCCGGTCGTGGACCCGGGAGACCAGCTCGTTCGGCGTCGTCGTGACGATCGTGGCGCTGTAGAGCCAGCCGTCGTCGAAACCGCGGTCCTCATCGTCCTCCCACTCCTTGCGGGTGCAGATCCCGGCGAAGGCGAACGGCTCGCCGCCGTCGACCGTGAAGCGCCAGGGCTGGCGCGGCTGCTTGGGATCCTCGGCTCGCATCCACTCGTAGAAGCCGTCGGCGACGATCAGGCAGCGGTGGCGGAACTTGCCGACCAGCGGGCCATAGGCGCGGCTGGAGGTCAGGTTCTCGGCTTTGGCGTTGATCATCCGGTAGCCGACCTTGAGGTCCTTGGCCCAGCGCGGGACCAGACCCCAGCGCATCAGCCTCGCCTCGCGCTCCCCCCGCGCCGCCTCCTCGGGGTCGGGCGAGGAGCGCACGACGAGGATCTCCTGGGTCGGGGCGACGTTGAAGCGACCCATCCCCCGGGCGGCTTTCTCCGCCCGCTCCCTACTCGGCGGCGGCGCCTCGCCGCTGCTGCGCTCCAGGGCCTTCTCGAGCTCGACCTGGAAGCGGTCGGCGATCTTCTTCGTGTCCTTGGTCGTGACCGTGAAGCGCCCGCACATCAGGGACGCACCTCCGGGTGGTCGCGGTACCAGTCCAGGGTGCGGATCAGGCCATCGCGCAGAGTCACGGCGGGGCTCCAGCCGGTCAGCCGGCGCAACTTCGCCGAATCGACGTACTGGCGGTCGATCTCGCCGGCCGGGTTGCCGGTGCCCTGGTATTCGGGATCGAGACCCGAGCCCGCGACCGCGGCGATCGTCCCCAGCACCTCGGCGACCGAGTGCGGAGTCTCGCCGCCGGCGTTGAAGGCCTCCCCCGCGCCCGGGCCTCCGGCGCCGACGGCGTGCTCCACCGCCAGATAGGCGCTGACGGCGTCGTCGACATAGAGGAAGTCGCGTTCGGGACTGCCGTCGGAGCGGATCTGCGGCCGGCGGCCGTCGAGCACGGCGGCGATCGCTTCCGGGATCAGCCGCGAGAAGTTGAGGTCGCCGCCGCCGTAGATGTTGGCGAAGCGGGTGACGGCGACCGGCAGGCCGTAGGCGGGGCGGTAGCTGAGCGCGATCGCGTCGGCCGCCGCCTTGCTCGCCTCGTACGGAGACGCCGGGCGCAGCTGCATGTCCTCGCGGTAGGGCAGTTCATCTCTGGGCCCGTAGGCCTTGTCGGAGGAGGCGACGACGACCGCCGGCACCTCGGCGCGGCGGCAGGCCTCCAGCAGGGTCCAGGTGCCGCGGACGTTGGTTTCGAAGGTCGGGGTCGGATCGGCCATCGCCGGGCCGACCAGGGTCTGCGCGGCGAGGTGGAAGACGGTGTCGAACTCGCTCGCCTCGACCGTCGCACCGACGTGCCGGGCGTCGCGCAGGTCGGACACGATCAGCTCCACTTCGGACTCGATCCCCTGCAGCGCGAGCCCGGAGAGCGGCGGCGGCGCCAGCTCGAGGACGGTCACCGCGTCGCCGCGGTCGAGCAGCGCCCGCGCCAGGTGCGAGGCGACGAAGCCGTGGCCGCCGGTGAGCAGGACGCGCTTCAACCCGCCTCCACCGCCGCCGCGCCCCAGACCCGCCAGGGGGCTTCGCCGGCCCTCCAGAGATCGTTGAGAACGACCGCGTCCTTGTAGGTGTCCATGCAGTCCCAGAAGCCCTCGTGGCGATAGGCGCGCAGCTGACCCTCATCGGCAAGACGTCCGAGCGGCTCCCGCTCCAGAACGCTCTCCGCGTCCAGGTACGAGAGCACTCCCGGCTCGAAGCAGAAGAAGCCACCGTTGATCCAGTGCTCGCTGCGCGGCTTCTCGACGAAGCCGCTGACCTGGTCGCCGTCGAGCTCGGCGACGCCCCACTGGAGATCAGGCCGGACCACGGTCACGGTCGCGAGCGCACCATGGCTGCCGTGGAATTCGAGCTGAGCGCTTAGATCGACGTCGGCGACGCCGTCGGCGTAGGTAACACAGAAGGGTCGGTCACCGAGAAGCGGGGCGAGCTTCGCCACGCGGCCGCCGGTCGGCGTGTCGAGGCCGGTGTCGATGCACTCGACCTCGACTCCGGCGGGCCAGGGCTCGGCCGCGACAAACTCCGAAATCGCCTCGCCGAGGTACCCCGTCGCCAGCAGAAAGCGCTCGAAGCCCTGCGCTGCGTAGATCTGGATCACGTGCCAGAGAATCGGCCGGGCGCCGATCTCGACCAGCGCCTTCGGCACCGACTCCGTCCGCTCGCGCAAGCGAGTACCGCGCCCGCCGCAAAGAATGACCACCGGTGGTTTTTCCATCTATCTCCTGACGGTGGCTGTGGCCAAGCAGCTCAAGGACACAGGGAGCGAGGCGTGCTCTGCACGCGAGCGACCGAGGACGCCGAGATGCGCCGCGCCACAGCCGCCGTCAGCCGCCGGCTACTGCGGGGAGGATGGTGACCTCGTCGCCCTCGTTGATGGCGGTGTCGAGGCCCTGCTGGAAGCGGATGTCCTCGCCGGAGACGTAGACGTTGACGAAGCGGCGCAGGTCGCCGTCCTGGGTGATCCGCTGGCGCAGGTCAGCGTGGGCGTCGAAGACGGCGTCGAGCGCCTCGCCCACGGTCGCCCCGGTCACCTCGACCGTGGATTCTCCGCCGGTCGCGGCGCGCAGCTGGGTCGGGATCTTGACGGTGATTGACATTTAGGCGGCCACCTCCTGGCGGAACTCGACCTCGAAGCTCTCGAGGTCGGGATCGATCTCGTGCATCTGGAACGTATCGCGGGTGGCGTCGAGCGTCTTCAGACCCTCGCCGGTGATGTAGACGACGACCCGCTCGCCGCCGGCGATCTCACCGCGTTCGGCGAGCTTACGGAGGACGCCGACGGTGACCCCGCCGGCGGTCTCGGTGAAGATCCCGGTCGTTTCGGCGAGCAGTTTGATCCCCTCGCGGATCTCGGCGTCGGTGACCGAGTCGACGCCGCCGCCGGTCTTGCGCGCGTGTTCGATCGCGTAGGGGCCGTCGGCGGGATCGCCGATCGCCAGGCTTTTGGCGATCGTGTCCGGCTTCTGCGGCTTGCAGACGTCCCAGCCTTCGGCGAAGGCGGTTGCCACCGGGCTGCAGCCCTCGGCCTGGGCGCCGTTGAAGACCGGCTGCGAGCCGGTGACGAGCCCGAGGTCGAGCCACTCCTGGAAACCGCGGCCGACCTTGGTGAAGAGCGAACCGGAGGCGATCGGGCAGACGACCCGGTCGGGGAGCTCCCAGCCGAGCTGCTCGACGGTCTCGTAGGCGAGCGTCTTCGACCCCTCGGCGTAGTAGGGACGCAGGTTGACGTTGACGAATGCCCACGGGCGACTCTCGGCGAGCTGGATGCAGAGGCGATTGACGTCGTCGTAGTTGCCGCGGACGCCGACCAGGTTGGTCCCGTAGACGCCGGTGGCGAGCAGCTTCTGCTCCTCGAGGTTCGCCGGCACGAAGACGTAGGAATCGAGTCCGGCCGCGGCCGCGTGGGCGGCGACGGCGTTGGCGAGGTTGCCGGTCGAGGCGCAGGCCACCGTCTTGAATCCGAGCTCCTGCGCCTTCGCGACGGCGACGGCGACGACCCTGTCCTTGAACGAGTGGGTCGGGTTGGCGGCGTCGTTCTTGATCCAGATCTCCGCCTCGAGACCGAGCCGCTCAGCCAGCCGATCGGCGCGCACCAGCGGCGTCAGGCCCGGCTCGAGCGGGTCGTTTGGCCGCCCCTCGAACGGAAGGAAATCGGCGTAGCGCCAGATCCCCTGGGACCCGGCCTGGATCCGCCGTTTCGCCTCCACCGGGTCGAACCCGGAGAAGTCGTAGGCCACCTCGAGCGGCCCGAAGCAGTTTTCGCAGACGTAGTACGCACCGAGCTCATAGGCGGTGCCGCACTCCTTGCACTTCAGACTTTCGATTGACATCCGATCCTCTTTTCGACTCTCAAGAAAAAACCTCCGCCTTGTGTGGGGCAGAGGTCCGATCGGACATCCCCCACATCTTCCAGGTGCGTGATCGCAACCTGCTGGAGTTGGCACCTCCCCTCGAACCATTGGTTCGAGGTGGTTGCCGGGGCTTCACTGGGCCAGTCCCTCCACCCCTCTAGATGTGGCGCTTATGTTGGGTGAAGCCTACCAGGCACCTCCCAGGCCTTTTCAGGCGAGCCCGACGGCTAACCTGTCCTCAGCATGAGCCCTCTGCACGACGAGAAGACGAGCCCGAGCGATGCCGAACCTTCCGAAGCCAAGGCTGCGACGGCCTGGCCGGCGCGGCGATCTCGTCGGCCCGCCCGCCACTGCTGAGCCGAAGACGCCCCGCGTCGAGCAGATCGACACCGCCGGCCTGCGCTGGGTCAACATCGAGCGACCGGGCGCTCTCGAGCGCGCCTGGCTCGAGGAGCACTTCGACTTCCACGCGCTCGACCTCGAGGACGTCCTCTCCCGCAACCAGCGGCCGAAGATCGACGTCTACGACGAATACATGTTCATCGTCCTCCACCTGCCCGTCTTCGACCGCGCCGCCAAGCGACTCGGCGCCGGCGAGCTCGACCTCTTCGTCGGCCCCGACTACCTGGTCACGATCCCGAACCAGCCGCTGCAGCCGGTCGAGTACCTGTTCGAGCGCTGCCGCAGCAAGGAGGAGGTCCGCCAGCAGCTCTTCTCCCGCGGCTCGGGCTACCTGCTCTACCGCCTCGTCGACGACAGCTTCGACTACTGCTTCCCGATGCTGCGCAAGATCGGCAACAAGCTCGACGCGCTCGAGGACGACATCTTCGAGGAACGCGCCGACGAGGTCGTCCGCGACATCTCCAACGTCAAGCAGGAGATCATCAACTTCCGCAAGGTGATCCGGCCCCAGCGTCCGGTCCTGCGCGATCTCGAGAAAGTCAAGCAGCGCTATCTCTCGACCGACTTCGATCTCGAGATCTACTTCGACGACATCGTCGACGCCCACGAGCGGATCTGGGACATGCTGGAGAACTACAAGGAGGTCGCCGAGGCACTCGAGGAGACCAACGAGTCGGTGATCTCCCACCGCCTCAACGACATCCTCCGCGTCCTCACCTCGATCAGCGTCATGATCCTGCCGCTGACCCTGATCGCGAGCGTGATGGGGATGAACACCTGGGTGCCGGGCCAGGGCAACGAGGAGGGGTTCTTCGTCGTCCTCGCGGTGATGGCGATCATCCTGATCGGGCTGGTCGCCTACTTCCGCCGGCGGCGCTGGCTCTGAATACAAGCGCCGTGTCCTCCGCTCCCGGGCGGGCGCGCTCATGATCACCGGAAGTCACGCACCCGCCCTCCCGCGTCCGGGCACGGGCTCCCCTTAGGATGGGGAGCCCGTGGCAAATTTTCGGATCTGGGCGCCCTGGCGCCTCGCTTACGTGAAGGACGCGTCCAAGGACAACGAGGAGGAGTGCATCTTCTGCGCCAAGCCGCGGGGGGATGACGACGAGGCGAACCTGATCCTCCACCGCGGCCAGGACTGCTTCGTGATCCTCAACCTCTTCCCCTACACCAACGGTCACCTGATGGTCGCTCCCTACGAGCACGTCGGCGACCTGCAGAAGATCTCGGCCGGGACCCTGGCGGAGATGATGGCGCTGGCGCAGCGGGCGATGGGCCGCCTGGAGGAGATCTACAGCCCGCACGGCTACAACGTCGGCTTCAACCAGGGCCGCGTCGCCGGCGCCGGGGTCGAGCACCACATCCACATGCACGTGGTGCCGCGCTGGGCGGGCGACAACAACTTCATGCCGGTGATCGCCGACACCAAAGTGATGCCGCAGTCGATCGAGCAGAGCTACGAGGCGCTGAAAGGGTCGTTTTGAGCCAGCAGGCGCCGCTGGCGCCGGCCGGGATCTTCAAGGCGTATGACATCCGCGGCCTCTACGGCTCCGAGATGGACGAGACCACCGCGCACGCGATCGGCCGCGCCTTCGCCCGCGTCCTCGGTCGCCTGCGCGGCAAGCCGACCGGTGAGCTGCGGATCGGCCTCGGCCGCGACATGCGACTGACCGCGCCGGCGATGGCGACGGAGCTGCGCGACGGCCTGATCTTCGAGGGCGCGACCGTGCTCGACGCCGGCATGGTCGCGACCGAGATGCTCTACCACCTGGTCGGCTCGCGCCAGCTCGACGGCGGCGCCATGGTCACCGCCTCC
The DNA here is from genome assembly GCA_017882505.1 of Solirubrobacterales bacterium. Taxonomy (GTDB): domain Bacteria; phylum Actinomycetota; class Thermoleophilia; order Solirubrobacterales; family 70-9; genus VAYN01. The sequence goes on from JADGPJ010000009.1 coordinate 46,486, forward strand.
CACAACCCCAAGGCGTACACCGGGGTCAAGCTGGTCCGCGAGGGAGCGCTGCCGCTCTCCGGGGACGCCGGCATCGGCGACGTCAAGGCCGAGATCGAAGCCGGCCTCGGCCCGGCGCCCGGCGGCGGCTCGCTGGAGGAGGTCGACGTCTGGAAGGAATTCCGCACCCACGCCCTCTCCTTCATCGACCCCGCCAAGGTGCGGCCGATGAAGGTGGTCGTCGACGGCGGCAACGGGATGGCCGGGCCGATGGTCGGCCCGATCCTGTCCAAGCTCGGCCTCGACCTCGAGGAGATGTACTTCGTCCCCAACGGCGAGTTCCCCGACCACGAGCCCAATCCGCTGCTGGAGAAGAACCGGCGGCTGATCATGGAGCGGGTGCAGGCCTCCGGCGCCGACCTCGGCATCGCCTGGGACGGCGACGCCGACCGCTGTTTCTTCATCGACTCGAGCGGCGAGTTCTGCGACGGCGACTTCATCTGCGCCCTGCTGGCCCGCTCGGTCCTGCGCAAGAAGCCCGGCGCGACGATCCTCTCCGACCCCCGCTCCAGCCGCGCCATCCCCGATCTGGTCGCCAGCGAGGGCGGGCGCTTCGACCTCTCTCGCGTCGGCCACGCCTTCTTCAAGGCGCGGATGCGCGAGGAGGACGCGGCCTTCGGCGGCGAGGTCTCGGGCCACTACTACTTCCACGACTTCTGGTGCGCGGACTCGGGCACGATCCCGGCGCTGCTGATGCTGGAGCTGCTCTCGATCGAAGGCCGCGGCCTGGGCGAGCTGATGGAGGAGTTCCGCTCCAAGTACTTCATCTCCGGCGAGATCAACTCCGAGGTCGCCGACGCGGCGGCGAAGATGGCCGCGATCAGCGAGCGCTACTCCGACGGGAAGATCACCCACCTCGACGGCGTCTCCGTCGACTATCCCGAGTGGCACTTCAACATCCGCTCCTCCAACACCGAGCCACTGCTGCGGCTCAACCTCGAGTCGCTGATCTCGCGCGAGGACATGGAGCGGCGGCGGGACGAGATCCTGGGGCTGATCCGGGGATGAGCATGACTCCCGAGCAGGCCCTCGAGCAGGCTGCCCTGGCCGGTATCCACTGCCTGCCGGTGCCGACCCCGTTCGCGGTCGGGCGGATCAACTGCTACCTGATCGAGGACGAGCCGCTGACCCTGATCGACACCGGGCCCAACTCGGGCAAGTCGCTCGACGAGCTGACCCGGATGCTGAACGAGCGCAACTACTCGATCAACGACCTCGAACTGATCGTCCTCACCCACCAGCACATCGACCACATCGGCCTGGTCGAGATCCTGGTCGAGCATTCCGGTGCCGAGGTGGCGGCGATCGGCGTCGCCGCCAAGCGCCTCGCCGCCTTCGACGAGGACGCCGAGCTCGAGGACCAGTTCGCGGTCGAAGTGATGCTCCACAACGGGATCCCCGAGGACGTCACCGTGGCGCTGCAGGGCGTCTCGCGCAGCTTCCGCGACTGGGGATCGCATGCGGTGGTGACGAAACCGCTCGCCGACGGCGAGGAGATCGCCCTCCGCGATCGCCGCCTGGAAACGCTGCACCGCCCCGGCCACAGCCCCTCCGACACGCTGTTCTGGGACGCCGAGCGGAAGATCCTCTTCTGTGGCGACCACCTGATCTCCAACATCTCCTCGAACCCGCTGATCAGCCGCCCGCTCGACGGCTCCAAGGAGCGGACCCAGTCGCTCGTCACCTACATCGACTCGATGAAGAAGACCCAGGCGATGCCGGCAGAGATCGTCTTCGCCGGCCACGGCGAGCCGATCACCGACCACGTCGCCCTGATCGACAGCCGCCTCGCCTCGCACGAGCGCCGCAAGGAGAAGATCTACGGGCTGATCGCCGAGCAGCCGCGCACCGGATACGAGCTGGCCCAGGCGATCTGGGGCAACGTCGCCGTCACCCAGGCCTTCCTCACCCTCTCCGAGGTGATCGGCCACACCGACCTGCTGGAGAACGAAGGCCGGGTGCGCGAGGTCGACGACGGCAGCGTGGTCCGGTACGAAGCGACCTAGCCCAGCTCAGATCGTGAACTTCACGACTTGGTTCGGCTGGTCCTTCGGCCAAGCTGCATAGACGCTCTCCGGCAGATGATGGGGATGGTCGCCCATTACCTTCACGACCGCATGTTCGGCTGTATCGGCCTCGACCTCGTCCGGCGGGCATGGAGCGCGGTCAAGCTCTCTCGCATTACGCTGCACTGGTGCCGGCACTCCTTCGCGTCCCCGCCGATCGCTGAACTGGCGCCGATCTCCTCGCATGAACGCCGGCCTTCGCTCCAGAATGCACCGCAAGCCCGCCAAGAAGCGGATGCTGATCATCGTCAATCCCTATGCGACGACGGTCTCCGAT
>JADGPJ010000010.1 GCA_017882505.1 Solirubrobacterales bacterium
GAGCTCCGAGAGACCTAAGGGCAAACCCGAGGGAACGAGACCCTCGACAACACGACCCTCCAGGCACGAATCGTACGTGATGTGGAGGTCGTTAGACCGACGCTGTCTTAGGCGTCGAAAGCTCGGGAAACGGCTCCGTAAAGCCCTTTGCTGATGCGCCCGACGGGAGTCGAACCCGCGACCTTCGGCTTGAAAGACCGACGCTCTTTGGCCCCCCGAAAGGAACCGTTGACCACTGAGCTACGGGCGCCCACCGGGAACTGTACCCGCGCTGCGGGTATTGAGCGTTTCGGCGGGAATAGGCTGCGGCGATGGAGCTGGGACTGGATGGACGGGTGGCGCTGGTGATGGGAGCCAGCCGCGGAATCGGCCGGGCGATCGCGGTGGCGCTGGCGCGTGAGGGCGCCCGGGTTGCGATCTCCAGTCGCTCGTCCGAGCGGCTCGAGGGGGCCGCGCTTGAGATCGGCGAGCGGGCGACGCCGTTCGCCGCCGATACCTCCGACCTCGAGCGCCTCGCTTCGCTGCCGGCCGAAGTTTCCGCCGCACTCGGGCCGGTGGAGATCCTCGTCGCCAACACCGGCGGACCTCCCCTGGGTGGCGCGCTCGACAACGATGCCGGCGAGTGGGATGGCGCCTACCGTTCGCTCGTGCTGGCGCCGAAGCTCCTCGCCGAAGCCGTCGTGCCGGGGATGCGGGAGCGCCGCTGGGGGCGGATCGTCAACGTCGGCTCCAGCTCGACCCGCGAGCCGCTTCCCTTCCTCAACCTCTCCAACACTCACCGGATGGCGGCGGTCGGATTCCTGAAGACGCTCTCGCGCGAGGTTGCCAGCGAGGGGATCACCGTCAACACGGTCGCCAGCGGGCGCTTCGCCACCGACCGGCTCGCCGAAAGGGAAGGCTCGCTCGCGGCGGCCGAAGAGGCCGCGAGTACAGAAGTCCCCGCCGCTCGCCTCGGGCGCCCCGAGGAGTACGGCGACCTCGTCGCCTTCCTCTGCTCCGAGCGCGCCGCCTACATCACCGGCACCGTCATCCCGATCGACGGCGGCCTGCTGCGCTCGGCGTTCTAGCTGCCGGAGAGCTCGCGCATCGCCGGGTAGATGATCACGTCACGGAGCGTCTTGGCGCCGGTCATGATCATCAGCAGGCGGTCGATGCCGAGGCCGCAGCCACTCGCCGGCGGCATCCCGTATTCGAGAGCTTTGACGAACTCCTCGTCGTGGGGATGGGGGTCCTCCTCGGCGCCGGACTCCTGACGTTCACGCTGGCCGATGAAGCGCTCGCGCTGCTCAACCGGGTCGTTGATGTCGGTGCCGCCTCCGACGATCTCCATCCCGGCGACGATGCCGTCGAAGGCCTCGCAGACCTTGGGGTCGTCCGGGTGGACCTTGACCAGCGGCCAGATGTCGATCGGCAGGACGGTGATGTAGGTGGGCTGGATCAGCTTCGGCTCGACCAGCTTGCCCTGGAGAGTGTCGACCAGGCCGGCCCAGTCGTCGTTCTCCCCGGCGTCCTCGCCGGCGACCTCGGCCAGCTCGTCGCGGCTCGCCTTGTAGATGTCGATCCCGGCCTCACGCAGGAGCTCGTCGCGCAGCACGACCCGCGGCCAGGGCGCGGCGAAGTCGATCGTCTGGCCGTCGCGCTCGACCTTGGTGGTCCCGATGATCTTCTCGACCACGCTCGAGACCAGCACCTCGATGAACTCCATGACGCCGTTGTAGTCGGCACCGCCGACGAACATCTCCAGCATCGTGAACTCGGGATTGTGCTGGGGCGACATGCCCTCGTTGCGGAAGAACTTGCCGAACTCGTAGACGTCCTCGAAGCCGCCGACGATCGCCCGCTTCAGGTAAAGCTCGGTCGCGGTGCGCAGGAACAGCTCGCGGTCGAGCGCGTTGTGGTGGGTGACGAAGGGCCGCGCCGCGGCGCCGCCGGTGAGCCGCTGCAGGACCGGCGTTTCGAGCTCGACCCAGCCGCGCTCGTTCATGTGCTCGCGGATCGCCGCGGTCAGCTTCGCCCGTTTCTTGAAGATCTCGCGGGAGGCCTCGTTCGCCATCAGGTCCAGTTCACGCTGGCGGTAGCGAAGCTCGGGATCGGAGATGCCGTGGAAGAGGTCGGGCGGGTCCAGCAGCGCCTTGGCCAGCAGCGTGCACTCGCGAACGCCGATCGCGATCTGGCCGCGTTTGGTGACGTAGACCGGGCCCTCGATGCCGACCAGGTCACCGATGTCGAGGTCCTCGACCCGCTCGAAGGCCTCCTCGCCGAGCGAATCGCGGCGGGCGTAGGCCTGGATCGTGCCGGTGATGTCCCGGATGTCGAGAAAAGCGGTCTTGCCGTGGCCGCGCTTGCCGGTGACGCGACCCATCACCCGGTAGGAGAACTGCTCGTGCTCACCCTCACCCAGCTCGGCGGGATCGTGGGCGGCAAGAATCTCCTCGATCTTCGTCCTGCCCTCGAAGGAGTGGGGATAGGGATTGATCCCGGCCTCGCGCAGGCGCTCGACCTTGGCTCGGCGCTGCGCCTCGCTCGCGGCCGCGGAACGATCGCCCGTCGGGGCAGGCGCCGTCTCCTCAGCCCGCGGCGGGGCCTCACTCATCGCTTGGGGCCAGCTTCATGGAGCGAAGCCGACAGTCACCCGCTCATCACCTTCATGGTCCTGAAGGGTAGTCGCGTCGCGCAGCATCTCGCGCATCGCCGGACCGTGGTGGGTGTCGTGCTCCATCGCCAGCTTCCAGCCGGAGGGCGTTTCCGCGATCAGACCGCGGATCACGCCAAGGCCGTCCTCGCCGCAGTCCCCGGTGACCGCGATCCGCGGCTCGCGCTGAATCTCCGGCGAGCGCTCGAAGATGGTCGAGTCGGTGACGTAGGGAAGATTGGCGATCACGAGGTCGACGTCCTCGAGCGAGTCGGGGAGGCCGACCTCGACGGTGACGTCGAGATCGAGGCCGAGGCGCTCGGCGTTCTCGCGGGCCGCTTCGGCGGCCTCCGGCGAGAGGTCCGAGGCGGTGACCCGGAGATCGGGCCGCTCGGAGATCAGCGCCAGCGCGATCGCGCCGGAGCCGGTGCCAACCTCGTGGACGCGGGAGCCCTGCGGCAGATCGGCGGCGACCTCGACCAGCAGCTCGGTCTCGCGACGCGGCCACAGCACCCGTTCGTCGACGGCGATCTCGAGCCCGCGGAACGGCGCGTGGCCGAGGATGTATGCCATCGGCTCGCGGTCGATGCGCCGCAGGACCCGCTCCTCGATCGCCGCGGCCACCTCGGCATCGACGACGTCGCCGCTCTCGACCGAGAGCTCCTCCGGCTTCATGCCCATCGCATCGGCGACCAGGGATTCGGCGTCGGCGCGGGCGTTCTCGACGCCCGCTGCCGCGATCCGCTCCGCGGCGGCGTCGAGCGTGGCGCTGACCGTCTTCGCCGACGCCCCCTCACTCTGAATGTCTATAGCCGCCATTGCCCGCCGTTCCTCCCTCGATTGACCGCTCCAAAGTTCTTGCGCAAGATTAACATCGATCGTTGAGTCCGCTCATACCGCCGGCTGCACCGCATCGTTCGCCGTTTCGCGGCCGATGCCTCCGTGCCGGCGGATCACGATAGCGATCCAGATCGTTCCGATCATCATCATGCCCAGGCTCTCGAGCTGGGCACTGGTCAGCCCTACCGAGTCTTCGGTGTTGCGGCGGATGAACTCGACCAGGAAGCGCTCGGTCCCCGCGTAGACCAGATAGATGGCGAAAAGGACCCCGGCCCGGACCCGGTCGCGCAGCTGCCAGAGCAGCCAGGCACCCATGCCCATCGCCAGCGTCTCGTAGATCGGCGTCGGGTAAACGGTGCGGTCGGTCGGCACGGTCCCGTCCGGGTATGACATCGCCCCGAACCCGTTGAAGGGCTTGCCGTAGTCGCCGTCGCCCGAGAGCTGGCAGCCGATGCGGCCGATCGCGTAGCCCAGCGCCAGCGCCGGCGCCGCGACGTCGAGCAGGGCGAGGCCGAGAAAGCCGCGGTACCAGGCCCAGGCGAGGACGGCGAGGGCGCCGCCGATCGCGCCGCCGTACCAGACCAGACCGGCGCCGGAGAAGAGGTTGCCGAGCAGGTCGTTCTTGACCTCGCTGTAGTTCTGGACGAGGAAATAGACGCGTGAGCCGACGACGCCGCCGATCAGCGCCGCGAACCCCATCTCGTAGGCCCAGTCGGGCGGCTTGCCGATCTCCCCCAGCCGCTTCCAGACCAGCGCTCCGGAGGCGAGGAAGGCGAGGGCGAACATCAGGCCGAAGGTCTGCAGCGTCACCGGGCCGATTTCGAGTCGCGGATACATGGTCGCGAGAGGCGCCGCTAGGCGGCGAGCAGCGCCTCCAGCAGCGCCTTCTGCGCGTGGAGACGGTTCTCGGCCTGATCCCAGACGGCGGAAGCGTCGGAGTAGAGGACGTCGGCGGTGATCTCCTCGCCGGGGTGTGCCGGCAGGCAGTGGAGGACGACCGCGCCGTCCTTGGCGGCGGCGAGGAGGTCGCCGTCGAGCCGGAACGGCCCCAGATCGGCGCGGCGGCGGTCGGCGTCGTCCTCGTCTCCCATGCTGACCCAAACGTCCGTATAGAGAGCGTCGGCGCCGTCGGCGGCGGCGCGGGGGTCGCCGGTCAGCTTCACCCCGTGGCCCTCCTCGAGCTGGTAGCCGGGGGGTGCCGCGACGACTACTTCGACCCCGGCCAGCTCGCCGAGGATCGCCAGCGAGCGAGCGACGTTGTTGCCGTCGCCGACATAGGCGAGGCGGAGTCCGTCGAGCTCGCCGAAGCGCTCGCGCAGGGTGAGCAGGTCCGCCAGCGCCTGGCAGGGGTGATGCAGCGGTGTCAGCCCGTTGACCACCGGGACGTCGGCCGCCTCGGCCAGCTCCACGACCGCCTCATGCGAGCCGGAGCGGATCGCGATCGCGTCGACGTAGCGGGACAGCACCCGCGCCGTGTCGCCGACCGACTCGCCCCGGGAGAACTGCATCTCGTCCCCGCGCAGGACGATCGGCGTCGCGCCCAGCTCGGCGACACCGACCTCGAAGGAGATCCGCGTCCGCGTCGAGGGCTTCTGGAAGACGAGCGCGATGCTGCGGCCGGCCAGCGAATCGCCGCCGACGCCATCGACGCGGCCGGCTTTCAGCTCCAGCGCCCGGTCGAGCAGCTTGCCGAGCTCGAAGGCGCCGAACTCTTCGCCGGTGAGGAAATTGCGCGTCAAGGCGCGGATACTACGGGCGATGAAGCTGACGGTGATCGCCTGGAACCTCTTCCACGGGCGGGATTTCCCGCCCGACCCGGAGTTGCGCAGCTGGCGCTCGCGGCTACTGCGCCTCGACGAGCGCAACGAGACCCACGTCCAGGTAAACCGCGACCTGACGACCGAGTTCGCGACGCTGCTCGCCGCCACCGCCTGGGACGTCGCCCTGCTGCAGGAGACCCCGCCGCGCTTCGCCGAGCCGCTGGCGGCAGCCTGCCGGGCCGAGTCGCACCGGGTGCTGACCTCGCGCAACTCGCTCGGTCCGCTGCGGGAACTGCTTGCCCGCCAGAACCCGGACCTGATGGCCTCCGGCGAGGGCGGCTCCAACCTGACCCTGATCCGCGTTCCCGGGCGGCTCGGCGGCATCGCCGAGCGGCGCGAACTGGAGATCCACGAGGGTCTGCCCGAGCGCCGCTCGATGGCCTTCACCCGCACCGCCTCCGGCCTCTGCATCGCCAACCTGCACGCGACCAACGACGAGCCGGAACTGGCGGCGGCGGACGTGCTGAAGGCGGCCGCTGCCGCGACCGGCTGGGCCGAACGGGCGCCGCTGATCTTCGGCGGCGACCTCAACCTGCGTCCGGCCGAGAACCCGGAGGCCTTCGAGCGCCTGGCCGAGGAGTTCGGTCTGCTCGGGCCGACGGCGCCGAACGCGATCGACCATCTGCTGAGCCGCGGGCTCGACGTGCTGGAGCCGCCGACGGCCTGGGAGCCGGAGCGCCGCGAGCTGCCCCTCGACGGACGCGCGCTGCGCCTCTCCGACCACTCTCCCGTCGAGGCACGATTCGCCGCCGCAGAGCCACTGCTGCTGCGGAGTTGACATAGTCGACGGGCAAACCCGCGGGCAAACATTCACATCGGAGGCAAGTCGAGATGGCCGAAAAAAAAGTAGCCGGCAAATCGAGCAAAAAAGCGACGGCCGGCGCAAAGCCGAAAGCCAAAGCCAAAAAAGTCACGGCGAAAGCAAGAAAAGCGGCGCCGCGCAAAGCCGCCGCCAAAAAAACCTCCCCCAAAGCCAGCAGCAAAGCGACCACCGGGCTCGACAAGAGCGTCGCCCAGTTCCGCGAGAGCCTCGAGCAGAGCGTCACCCTCAGCCGCGACCGTCTGCAGGAGGTCGTCGACGACGCCGTCAAGCGCGGCCGGATGACCCGCGGCGACGCCGAGAAGTTGCTGAGCGACCTGATCAAACGCGGCCGTAAACAGACCGACTTGCTGCTCGGCCAGCTGGAACGGCTCGTCAAACAGGCGCGCAAAGAGGTCGGCGGCCGGGCGGAGCCGGTGCGCAAACAGGCCACCCAGGCAGCGCGCCGAGCGCGGAAAAAACTCGGCTAGGTGAGCGAGGCCACCGGCACCAAGCCGGCGGCCCGCGGCCCCCGTCGCGGCGAGCTGCTCGAGGTCGAGGTCGACTCGCTCGCCTTCGGCGGGCGCGGCCTCGCTCGCGCGGACGGCTTCGTCGTCTTCGTCTCCGGAGCGCTCCCGGGCGACCGCGTCCGGGTCGAAATCACCAAAGGCAAGAAGCGCTTCGCCGAGGCGCGGACGGTCGAACTGCTGCAACCGGGGGCCGACCGGATTCCCGATCGTTGCCTCCACGGCGGTGAGCCCTGTCCCGGCGCGCCCTGGCAGGGACTGCCCTACGAGAGCCAGCTGACCCACAAGCAGGAGCAGGTCGGCGAGGCCCTGCGCCGGATCGGCGACCTCGAGGGCTTCGACCTGGAGGAGATCGTGCCGGCGGTCGAACAGTGGCGCTACCGCAACAAGCTCGAGTACTCCTTCGGCGAGAGCGACGGCGAGGTGACGCTCGGATTCCACGCCCGCGGCCGCTGGGACCTGATCGTCGACGTCGATGACTGCCAGCTCGCCTCCGAGGCCGGCAACGCCGCCCGCAACGCGGTCCGCGACTGGGCCCGGCTGGAGTCCGTCTCCGCCTACGACGGTCGCTCCAAAGAGGGGATCCTGCGCAATCTCGTCGTCCGCGAGGGGCGCCGGACCGGCCAGATCCAGACCCGCCTCGTCACCTCGGCCTCGCGCCTGCCGCGGCCCCCGGTCGACCTCCACACGGCGATCGAGGGCGACTCGGGCAGCACCGACGGCCCGACCGGAGCGATCGGCGAGGAGCGCCTGCGCGAGGAGCTCTGCGGCCTGAAGCTCGAGATGTCCCACGGCGCCTTCTTCCAGACCAACACCGAGATGGCCGAGCGCCTCTACGCCGTCGTCGCCGAGTTCGCCGGCCTGAGCGGCCGCGAGCGCGTCTTCGATCTCTACTGCGGGATCGGGACGATCGGGCTGACGCTGGCGCGGCAGGCCGGCGAGGTCTGGGGCCTGGAGATCGTCCCCGAGGCAATCACCGATGCCGAGCGCAACGCCGAGCTCAACAAGGTCGAGAACGCGAACTTCGTCGCCGCCAACGCCCGCACCGGGACCCGCGACCTGATCGAGCGGGCCGGCAAGCCGGACGTGGTCGTGATCGATCCGCCGCGGGCGGGGCTCTCGCAGAAAATCGTCCGCAGGGTGCTCGAGTGCGAAGCGCAGAAGATCGTCTACGTCTCCTGCAACCCGACCACGCTCGCCCCGAACGCCGCCCAGCTCACCGAGGCCGGCTATAGCCTGAAGCGGGTGAGGCCAGTCGACATGTTTCCGCAGACTCCCCATATCGAGTGCGTCGCCCTGTTCGAGAAGACCGGCGGAGGCGGTGCCTGAGATGGGCCGGGGGTTCGGAGTCGCGGCCGGGCTCGATCCCGAGGTGGCCGGGCCGCTCGCCGCTCGCTGCGCCGAGCTCGGCTACGACTCGGTCTGGTCCAACGACCACCCCGGCGCCAAGGGCCTGGAGACGCTGGCCGTGTTCGCCGCCGCGGCACCGCGGATCGACCTCGGCGTCGGCGTGATCGCCGTCGACCGCACTCCGCCGGAGGCGATCGCCGCGGACGTCGAGCGAGTCGGCGTCGATCCAGCCCGGCTCTGGCTCGGCGTCGGCGCCGGCTTCTCGAAGAAGCCGCTGACGGCGATGCGCGAGGCACTTCCCCAACTGCGCGAGGTGCTCCCCGGCGTCCGCCTCGTCCTCGCCGCGATGGGCCCGAAGATGTGCGCGCTGGCGGGAGCCGAGTACGACGGCGCCTTCTTCAACTGGATGACCCCCGCCTTCGCCGCCGGCGCCCGCGAGAAGGTCGAGGCCGGAGCCGCCGAGGCCGGACGAGAGGCCCCGCCGATCTTCGGCTACGTACGCACCGCCGTCGGCCCCGAAGCCGCCGAGCGCCTGGCCAAGGAGGAGTCCTTCTACCGCGACCTCCACAAGGGCTACCGCGATCACTTCGACCGCCTCGGCGAGCCCGAGGGCACCGTCGGCGTCGCCGCCAAAGACGCCGCCGACGCCCAAACCCAACTGGCCGCCTACACCGCTCTCGACACCATCGTCGTCCGCGGCCTGGCCTCAGCCAAGGTCGACCCCATGACCGCCGTCGCCGCAGCCGCCGCTCCTCAGCCAAAGCCGTAATCGAGCCCGTCGGGGAAGACCGGGTGCCCGGTCCCCCCCACCCGGCTCAGTACGGAGGCAGATCCTCGTACCAGAGGCCGAGGGTGCGGAAAGCCCGCCAGAACCGCTGCTTGGCCCCCTCCTCGTCGAGCGAAACATCGATGTCGGGCACATAGAGCGCGTCGATCGTCGGTGTGAAGGCCTGGATCTCCCCCTCGCGCTGCTCGACCGGCCGCGAGAGCGGCACCTGGAGGCCGTTGAGGATGGCGAGCGCGGGTTCGCCCATGACGACGACGATCTTCGGCTGCACGATCGCCAGCTCCTCGACCAGGCGGGCGACGCACTCCTGCGGCGCCAGGTCGGGCTCGGCGATCGGGCACTTGACGCACAGCGTTCCGTAGACGACGAGCGGATCGATGCCGAGGCGCTTGAAGCTTTTCATCAGCGCGTTGCCGGCGCGACCGTAGAAGGCGACGCCCTCCTCGATCTCCGCCGTCATCGGCGCCTGCTTGAGCATGAAGACGTCGGCCTGGGGATGGCCGGAACCGAGGACCGGCATCAGCTTGCCGCGCGGGCAGTGCTGGCACCCCTGGATCTCCCGGGTCATCTGGTTGAGCTCGCGAATCGCTCGCTCCAGGTACTTCTCGCGGATCTCGTCGTCGGTGCCTCGCATCGCCGACTCAATCTTTGACGAGCCGGGCGCGGCTCCTTTGCCGCGCCTCGCCTGCATCAGCTCTTGCTCGCCAAGATGGCCATCTAACCGCGCTTGCGGGGTTTGCCGCCGCGCACCGGCTTGGCGTCGAGCACGCGCCGTTTGGGCGCCTTCGGCCGGCCGGCCGTCTGCAGCAGCTTCAGGGTCTGCACGTAGACCAGGTTCTTGTGCTTGCGGGTGATGTCGGCGTCGCGCATCGCCTCGAGGAACTCGGCCGGGCCGTCGAAGTCGTGAATCCGTACCCGGACGCTGCCGAGCCCCTGGGCGACGTGGCTGTCGGAGCCGGCGCCGGGGACGATCCGGTACTTGCGGGCGAAGCGCTCGGCCTCCTCGTTGAACGCGGTCACCGCCACCCGCGGGTTGAAGACCTCGAGGATGTCGACCTCCTCGATGATGTCCATCAGGTGCTCGTAGTCCGGGACCGAGTGGAAGCGGTCGAACGGGTGCGGCACGTAGACGAGCCCGCCCTGGCGGCGGATCTCGGCGATCGTCTCCGCCATCGTCAGCCCCTTCGGGATCTTCTCCTCGAGGAAGAGGCCGATCACCTCTCCCTGCTCGCCCGTCTTCACCTCCGCGCCGACGATCACCTTGATGTCGCCCATCTCGGCGGCGATCCGGCGTGCCTCCAGCGCCCCGGAGAGCTCGTTGTGGTCGGTGATCGCGATCGCGCCGAGGCCGCGGTCGCGCGCCGTCTGCAGCAGCACCTCGACCGGGGTCGCGCAGTCGGTCGAGTGGTCGGTGTGCATGTGCAGGTCGACCTCGATCAGCTCGCGCTCGGAGATCCGCGCCCTCAGCTCGGGGTCGCCGCTGTCGTCGTGACGGCGGGCGACGAGCCGGCGGTAGAGAGCCTCCAACTCGCTCGCGACCGCGGCCCAGTCGCGGCTTCCCGCGGCCGGCTCGACCAGCTCGTAGGAGGCGGGGAAGTAGCTCTCCAGCAGCTGCGCCGTCGCCGGGCTGGTCACCGTGCGGGCGTCGATCCGGCCGAAGAAGATCTCGACCAGCGGTCGTGCGACCTGGGTCGAGAGCACCCGCTCCTGCGGGGCGTGGAAGGTGGCGACGTTGAGGGAGAAGGAGTGGCGCAGCGCCGCCGAGGCGACGCTGGGGGCGAACGGCTCGTGGACGTGGACGATGTCGAACGGGGTCGACTTCAGCAGCTTCTTGACCGGTTGACCGGTCCCCAGCCGCAGCACCTCGTGGCCGCGCCGCTCGAGCTCGTCGGAGACGCGATCGGCGAACTCGTTGATCGCGTTGTCGACGCCGCGCCGGAAGGGCGCCACCTGAGCGATAGAGAGCGGTGCGGCAGGCACGGTCGAAGCCAAGCATAGGAGCCCGCCGGAGGCGGGCTCCTTGACTCAGGCCTGCGCGGCGCTCGGAGCGTCGGCGGAAGCGCTGCCCTTCGCCGACTTGCGAGCGTTCGCCGCGATGTACTTCTCGGTCTGTTCCCGCGCCTCGTCGTCGGGGCGCTGGGTGTGCGGCGACTTCATCAGGTAGCTGGAGGGCCCGTCGAGCTGCCCGGAGATGCCGTTGTTGAGCGCCAGCTTGATCAGCCTCACGGCGTCGATCACGACGCCGGCCGAGTTCGGCGAGTCCCAGACCTCGAGCTTCAGCTCGACCGTCAGCGGCACGTCGCCGAAGGCTTTGCCCTCGACCCGGATGTGCGCCCACTTGCGGTCGGTCAGCCAGGGGACGTAGTCGGAGGGGCCGACGTGAACGTCCTCGGCAGGCAGGTCGTGGCCCATGATCGAGGTGACGGCGTTGGTCTTCGACTCCTTCTTGGAAGCCAGCCGCTCGCGCTCGAGCATGTTGTAGAAGTCCATGTTGCCGCCGACGTTGAGCTGGCTGGTCCGCTCCATCCGCACGCCGCGGTCATGGAAGAGGCGAGCGAGCTGGCGGTGGACGATCGTCGCCCCGACCTGGGACTTGATGTCGTCGCCGATGATCGGCAGGCCGGCCTCCTTGAAGCGCTTGTCCCAGTAGTCCTCGCGGGCGATGAAGACCGGCAGGCAGTTGACGAAGCCGACGCCGGCGGTGAGCGCCTGCTCGACGTACCACTTGGTCGCCTCCTCGGAGCCGACCGGCAGGTAGCAGACGAGGACGTCAGCCTTGGTCTCTTTGAGGATCCCGACGATGTCGGCGGTCTCCCCGGGAGCCTTGGTGATTTTCTCTTTCAGGTACTTGCCGAGACCGTCGTGGGTCATGCCGCGCTCGACCTTGATCCCGATCGGGGGCACGTCGGCGAATTTGATCGTGTTGTTCTGACCCGACCACATCGCCTCCGAGAGGTCCTTGCCGACCTTCTCGCCGTCGATGTCGAAGGCGGCGACGAATTCAACGTCGCGGACGTGGTAGCCGCCGAGTTCGACGTGCATCAGGCCGGGAACTTCCTCGCCGGGATCGGCGTCCTTGTAGTACTGGACGCCCTGGATGAAAGAGTTGGCGCAGTTGCCGACGCCGACGATCGCGACTCGGACCTTCTCGTCGGTGCGACCGATGCCGTTCGTGCTGCCGTTTGCTCCGTTGCTCTTACTCATGAAATTAGAAGTCCTCCTGGATCGCGCTGAGTCGCTGAACACACCCGACGGCCTAGCTGGTTACAGCTCCTCCGCCTCGCCGCCGTCGCTCTGGGCGCCGGCCTCGGCCAAAAGAAGCTCGTTTCGCACATGCAATACCCGCTGGAAAACCGTGAAGATGGTCAGGGCGGCCATCACGTAGATCGACGGCGCCAGCAATTCGAAATCGCCAATGCCAGCGCCCTTGGCGAAGATCAAGCCAATCGAAAGTAGCACCACCCTGACCGGCCGCGTCGCCAACCCGACCTTGCACTCGACCCCGAGTGCCTCGGCCCGGGCGCGCGTGTAGGAGACCATCAGCGAGCCGAGCACGGCGACGACGCACATCGCGGCGGCGAAGTCTTCGCCCTGGGCGGCGAAGTAGCCGGCGACCGCGGCGAGCACGATCCCCTCCTCGATCCGGTCCAGGGTCGAGTCGAGGAAGGCGCCGAAGAGGGTGCCCTTGCCGGACATCCGCGAGTAGCGCCCGTCGAGCGTGTCCATCACCGAGCCGAGGATGAAGGCGACGCCGGCGAGGAAGAAGAGGCGCTGGGTGACCAGGGCCGCCGCGACCAGGTTCCCGATCAGGCCGACCGTCGAGATCGCGTTCGGGGTCAGGCGGGACTCGATCAGGCGCTCACGCGCGTAGGAACGGAGCTCCTGCCCGTTGCGGCTCGCCGCGCGGCCGTTGCGACGGCCGCCGGGGGCCCTTGGGGGCGCCGAGGGTTCCATTGCCGTGAGGCTAGACGGTTGCGAGGAGGTTGGGGCGCCGAGACCCGGACTTTCGGGCTACGCCTCGGCCTCCTGTTGAGTCGTCGTCCGCCAGGCCCATGCCTCCGGCCGGGCAGGGGCGATCAGCCGGTGGGCGATCACAACGGCCGCGACGGCGACCATCCAGCCGAGCGCCACGTCGACCCAGTAGTGATTGGCCGTGACGATCACCACCCAGGCGATCAGCAGCGGCCAGAAGGCCCAGAAGGCTTTCGAGAGCCGGCTGCGACAGACCAACACGCCGGTGCCGCCGATCATCAGCGCGAAGGCGCAGTGCATGCTCGGCACCGCCGCGTAGGGGTTGATGAAGATTTTCGCCAGGGCCGAGTCGTGGTTGACGTTGGAGAAGTCGGTGATCGTGTCGACGAGACCGTGTTCGGGGAACATCCGCGGCGGCGCGGTCGGGTAGAACGTGTAGCCGATCAGGGCCAGGCCCATCGAGGCGACGAACATGTTGCGGACGAAGTAGTAGGACTCGTTGCGGAAGAGGTAGAGCCAGACGAGGAAACCGAGGGCGACCGAGAACTGGGCGTTGAGGTAGAGCTGGTTGGCGACGTCGATCAGCCAGTGGGCGGGCAGGAAGAACGCCTGCAGGCTGGGCTCGAAGAAGGTGCGGGTCGACTGCTCGAAATCGATCACCTGGGCGCCGTGGGCGATCGCGTCGGCGCGCTGGGAGTCGGCGATCCCGCGGACCAGCTCGTAGGCGATGTCGACGCCGACGAGGATCGCGATCTGGCGCCCGGCATCCCCCCAACCCTTGGGCAGCCTGGCGGTGACGCTGGCTAAGGCGCGAGACACGAACTCAATTGTAATCCGCCCGTTAACGGGCCACTAGGGTCCCGGGAATGAGCTGGAAAAGACCAGAGAAGCGCCGCGTGCGGGCGATCCGCGATCGCCTGCGGGAGATGTACGGGGAGCCGGTCAACGAGCCGCACGGCCACCCGATCGCCGAGCTGATCAAGACGGTGCTCTCCCAGCACACCAACGACCGCAACCGGGATCGGGCCTTCGCCGCATTGCGCGAGCGGTTCCCCTCCTGGGAGGAAGTCCGCGACGCGCCGGTGGAGGAGGTCGAGGAGGCGATCCGCCCCGGCGGGCTCGGCAAGCAGAAGGCGCCGCGGATCCAGGCGATCCTCGAGCAGCTCGGCGAGCACCCGGATCTCGACTGGACCGAGACGGCGCCGCGCGAGGAGTCGCTCGACTTCCTGCTCTCGCTGCCGGGGGTGGGGCGCAAAACCGCCGCCTGCGTGCTGATCTTCACCTGGGGCATCCCGGAGATCCCGGTCGACGTCCACGTCCACCGGGTCGGCGGCCGGCTGGGACTGTTCCCGCCGAATGCCCCTTTCGGGCGTGCCCACGACGAGATGCTTGCCGTCGTCGACCGGGACGACGCCTACGAGCTGCACATGAACCTGATCCGCCACGGGCGCACGCTCTGCCGCCCGAAACCGCGCTGCGAGGAGTGCGCGCTGCGGCGGATGTGCCCCTGGTACCGCGCCCGGGAGAGCGGAGCGAAGGAGCGAGATCTCCGGTGATGATGAGCGCGACCGAGCGAAGCGCGAGCCATTGTTCCCGAGGGCGCCAGTAATATCCGCGCCGCCGGTCGGCGAGACCGACCTCGGGGGCCGGCGCCAGACACACAATGAGCAAACGCACCTTCATCGTCTTCGGTCTGCTGGTCGTGGTCCTCGCGGTCGCGATCCCCTGGCTGGTTTTCAACTCCAAGGGCGACGCCCAGAGCGGCGACCAGAAGGTTGCCGCGAACCTGAAGAGCGGCCAGTCGCTGTTCCAGACCAATTGCGGCACCTGCCACACGCTCTACTCGGCCGGCACCGACGGCAACTACGGGCCGAACCTCGACGAACTGCTCGCCCCGAACGGCCCGCCGACCGGGGAAACGGCGAAGAGCACGTTCGAATCGACCGAAGGGCGCGTTCTCGCCGCGGTCCAGAACGGCCTCGACAGCTCCACTCCGGGAAGGATGCCCGGCGGCATCCTCAACGAAGAGCAGGCCAAAGAAGTCGCCGAATTCGTCGGCCACACGGCAGGCGAAGGCTGAGTTATCCCCCGCACCGAGCCGATCTCCCTTAGGGTTGGTTGTGTGAAGTAGGGCGTCGGCCGCCGCGCTCGAGCGCGCAGTCCGAGGGAGGGCCTACACATTCACAACCGCCCCGGCAGGGGGCGGGAAACCAGGAGGAGTCGAGATCTTGATGCACCGAACCGCACCGACCCGGAAGGTCTTCCTTTCGCTGCTGGCCGCCGCGGCGTGCCTGATGGCGTTCGCCGCCGTCGCGCAGGCCAAGGGGCCAAAAGGCAATGTCGTCAACGTGATGACCCGAAATCTCTACCTGGGTGCCGACCTGACGCCGGCGATCCAGTCGCCCTCGACCGCGGCGTTCATCGAAGCCAACGGCGGCATCGTCCGCCAGGTCGAAGCGACCAACTTCCCGGTCCGCGCCAAAGGGCTGGCGAAAGAGATCCTCGCCGAGAAACCGGATCTGGTCGGGTTGCAGGAGGTCGCGCTCTGGCGGAGCGCGGCGCCGTCGCTGGGCCCCGTGTTCTCGAACAAACCGGAAGCGACGACGGTCAAGTACGACTTCCTCCAGCTGCTGCTCGCCCAGCTGAACAAGGGCGGCAACCTCTACAAGCCGGTCGTCGTCCAGAACGAGTTCGACTTCGAGGCCCCGGCCAACGCCAACGGCGTCCCCGGCGACGGTCCGCCGCCGGCAACCGGCCTGCTCGCCAACGCCGAGGTCAACGGCCGCCTGACGATGCGCGACGTGATCCTCGCCCGGCTCAAATCGGGCGTGACGACCTCGAACCCGAAGAGCGGCAACTTCGGCCACCTGCTGATCGTCAAAGTCGCGGGCAGCAAAGAAATCCCGGTCACCCGTGGCTGGACCAGCATCGACGCGAAGGTGCGCGGCAGCAAGCCGTTCCACTTCGTCAACACCCACCTCGAGTCGTTCGACAACGAGGCCGAATACCCGAGCGTCCGCGCCCAGCAGGCCGCCGAGCTCGTCGCCCCCGGCGGCCCGGCGACCGGCAAACTGCCGGTCATCCTGGTTGGCGATCTCAACTCCGACACGAAGACCGAAGTCAAGCCGGGCGACGGCCAGGCCTACCGGGTGCTGACCCGGGCCGGCTTTCGCGAGCGGGCGACGAGCAAGCCGACCGGGTGCTGCATCGACTCGTCCTACGACCTCAAAACCGGCAGCAACTCGGAGATGAACCACAAGGTCGACCACATCATGACCAGCGCGCCGAAGCAGATTAAGTTGATCTCCTCCGCCGTCACCGGTCGCAGCAAGACCAACGGCTACTGGGACGGCGACCACGCGGGCCTCTTCAGCTCGCTGTCCTTCCTGCCCTAGCCCTCAGCCCTCAACGCTCAACAGCTCCAAGGGGGGGTGCCGGCCTGGCGCCCTCCCTTTTCTTTCGGTTTGTCACCGCAAGAGTAATCTGCCATACTCCCACTTAGATTTCTTAGGCTTGAACAACGAAACCCCTGGAGGTAGGCAGAAAAGTGGCAAAGACGATCGGGATCGACCTCGGCACGACCAATTCATGTGTCGCAGTGATGGAGGGCGGCGAGCCGACCGTCCTGGAGAACGCAGAGGGCGGGCGCACGACCCCGTCAGTGGTCGCCTTCACCGAGGGCGGTGAGCGGCTGGTCGGCACGGTGGCCAAACGGCAGGCGGTGATGAACCCGGAGAACACGATCTTCTCGATCAAGCGGTTCATGGGCCGCAAGGAGGCCGAAGTAAAAGAGGAGGAGACGATCGTCCCCTACAAGGTCGAGGCGGGTTCCAACGGAGACGTTCGCGTCGACGTGCGAGGCAAGCAGTACAGCCCGCCGGAGATCAGCGCGATGATCCTCCAGAAGCTGAAGACCGACGCCGAAGCGAAGCTCGGCGAAACGGTCGACAGCGCCGTGATCACCGTCCCCGCCTACTTCAACGACGACCAGCGCCAGGCGACCAAGGACGCCGGCAAGATCGCCGGCCTCGAGGTCAAGCGGATCATCAACGAGCCCACGGCGGCCTCGCTCGCCTACGGCCTCGACAAAGAGAAGACCGATCAGACGATCCTCGTCTTCGACCTCGGCGGCGGCACCTTCGACGTCTCCGTGCTGGAAATCGGCGACGGCGTCTTCGAGGTGAAGGCGACCGCGGGTGACAACCACCTCGGCGGCGACAACTGGGACAAAGCGATCGTCGAGTGGCTGGTCGCCGAGTTCAGGCGCGACCAGGGCGTCGACCTCTCGCAGGACAAGAACTCGCTGCAGCGCCTCTACGAGGCTGCGGAGAAGGCGAAGATCGAGCTCTCCTCGACGCAGGAGACGCAGATCAACCTGCCCTTCATCACCGCGGTCGAGGGTCAGCCCAAGCACCTCGACCTCAAGCTCAGCCGCTCGAAGCTGAACGAGCTGACCGGCGAGCTGCTGGAGCGGATCGTCGGCCCGGTGAAGAAGGCGCTCGACGACGCCGCTGGCTTGGCGATCGACCACGTCGTCCTCGTCGGCGGCATGTCCCGGATGCCGGCGGTGCGCGAGCGGGTCAAAGAGCTGACCGGCAAGGACCCGCACCAGGGCGTCAACCCCGACGAGGTCGTCGCGGTCGGCGCTGGGATCCAAGCCGGTGTGCTGGCCGGCGACGTCAAGGACGTGCTGCTGCTCGACGTCACCCCGCTGACCCTGGGGATCGAGACCAAAGGCGGCGTGATGACGAAGCTGATCGAGCGCAACACGACGATCCCGACGAAGAAGTCGGAGACGTTCTCGACCGCCGACGACAACCAGCCCTCGGTGGAGATCCACGTCCTCCAGGGCGAGCGCGAGATGGCCAACGGCAACAAGAGCCTGGGCAAATTCCAGCTCACCGGGATCCCACCGGCGCCGCGCGGGATGCCGCAGATCGAGGTCACCTTCGACATCGACGCCAACGGCATCATCAACGTCGCCGCCAAAGACCAGGGCACCGGCAAAGAGCAGAAGATCGAGATCAAATCCGGCTCCGGCCTCTCCGACGAGGAGATCCAGAGCATGGTCACCGACGCCGAGTCCCACGCCGAGGAGGACCGCAAGCAGCGTGAGCTGGCCGAGGGCCGCAACCTCGCCGAGAATGCCGCCTACCAGGCGGAGAAAGCGATTGCCGACGCGGGCGACAAAGTCGATGCGGAGACCAAGGAGGAGGTCGAGGCCGCGGTCAAGGGCGTCCGCGACTCACTCGGAGCCGACGGCGTCGAGGAGATCAACTCCAAGGCCGAGGCTCTGAACGCGGCGATGACCAAGGCGTCCGAGCAGATCTACGCCGCTGCGTCTGAGGAGCAGGCATCGGCTGACGGTGCTTCCGCCGAGGGCGGATCCTCCGACGAGGAGGAGGTCGTGGACGCCGAGGTGGTCGACGAGGGTGACGGTAAGTGAGGCAGGGTCACGACGAGGGTTCTGGCGAGCCCCGGCCCGCGGGTCCTGCCGCCGATGACGGGGGGGCGCTGCGGGGCAGGCCGTCCTCGACCCCCCCGTCATCCGCGCCACCCGCGGGAGGGGACTCCCCGGACAGCTCATCGGGACAGAGCGGTGCCGATCAGGTCGAGCAGGACTTCGACGCGCTGCTGGCTGACGCCCACAAGGAGAGGGACGAGTACCTCGAACTGGCGCGGAGGACGAAGGCTGATTTCGAGAACTTCCGGAAGCGGATGACCGCCGAGGTGCAGGCGGCGGCGAGGAGGAGCAAGGCCCAGCTCGCAGCTGAAGTTGCTCCGGTGCTCGACGACCTCGAGCGTGGACTGCAGGCCGCTGGCCTAGACCCCGAGGGGGACTCGGATGACGGGTTGGCGCATGGCGTGCTGCTGGTGTTCCGCGGACTCCGGGAAACCCTGAAGAGGAATGGGATCGAGCAGGTCGATCCGAAAGGGGAGAAGTTCGACCCCAACCACCACGAGGCGCTGTCGACCATCCCCGTCGAGGGGACGGAGTCCGGCGTCGTTGTCGAGGTCATGCAGAAGGGTTATCGATTCGAGGACCAGCTGATCCGGCCGGCCCGGGTGGTCGTCAGCGAGTAAGGGGACCGATTGGCTGACGAGCTCTACAAGAGGCTGGGAGTTTCAAGGGACGCCTCCGACGAGGAGATCAAGAAGGCGTACCGGAAACTGGCTCGCAAATACCATCCCGATCGCAACCCCGACGACGCCGCGGCGGAGGAGAAATTCAAGGAGATCTCCGCCGCCCACGACACGCTCGCCGATCCGGAGAAGCGCAAGGAGTACGACGCCGGCGGGCAGTTCGCCGGCTTCGGCGGCGGCGGCGGGCCGTTCGGCCCGGGTGGCGGCCGGGCGCAGGCCGGCGGCTTCGGCGGTGCCGACTTCGGCGACATCTTCTCCTCGATCTTCAGCCGCGGTGGCGGCCGGGGGCAGGCCCAGGAGGTACGGGGCCGCGACCTCGAGACCGAGGTGCCGCTGAGCTTCGACCAGGCCGTCAACGGGGCGCAGATCAGCGTCACCGTGCCGAAGGCCGAGCGCTGCCAGACCTGCCACGGCAGCGGCGCCAAACCGGGCACCAGCCCGACCATCTGCCCGCGCTGCGAAGGGCGCGGCATCGACGCTCAGAGCCAGGGCTTCTTCTCGATCAGCCAGCCCTGCCCGCAGTGCGGCGGCGCCGGCCAGGTCATCGAGGATCCCTGCCCGACCTGCGGCGGCTCCGGCCTCACGCAGCAGACCAAGCGCTACAAGGTCAACGTCCCGGCGGGAGTCAAGGACGGGACCAGGATCCGGCTCGCCGGCAAGGGCGAGGCGGGTCCGCGCGGCGGTCCCCCCGGCGATCTCTACGTGACCACCAGGGTCGCCGCCTCGCCGGTCTTCAAGCGGCTCGACGACGGCAACCTCGAGGTGACGGTGCCGATCTCGATTCCCGAGGCACTGCGCGGCGGCACGATCGAGGTGCCGACGCTGGAGGGCACGAAGAAGATCAAAGTCACTCCCGGAACCAGGCACGGGGCGATCCAGCGGCTGCGCGGCGAGGGACCGCCGAAGGCGAAGGGCAAGGGTCGCGGCGACATCCGCTACCGGCTCGAGATCGAGATCCCGACCGAGCTCAGCGAGGAGCAGAGCGAGGCGGCGGAGAAGCTCGCCGAGGCCTTCAACGGGGCGAACCCGCGCGAGGAGCTGCTGCGGAAGGCGGGTACCTGATGCCCACCTTCCGGCGCCAGATCAAAGCGAGCGTCGACGAGGATCGCGGCGTCTTCATGATCTCGATCGCCGCCGAACTGGCGGAGATGCACCCGCAGACGCTGCGGATGTACGAGGCGAGGGGGCTGATCGCCCCGAAGCGCTCGCCGAAGAACACGCGGCTGTACTCCCAGCGTGACGTCGAACGGCTGCGACGGATCCAGCAGATGACCGCAGAGGGGCTGAACCTCGTCGGGGTCGAGACAGTGCTGGGGCTGGAAGAGCGGATGGAGAAGATGCGCAGCGAACTCGACCGGGTGCGGCGGCGAGCGGAAGAACTCGAAAGGGCCAGAAAAGGAGAGCGGCGCTGATGCAAGCGGATCGATTCACCGTCAAGTCACAGGAAGCGGTGGCGGGCGCCCAGCAGCTGGCGAGCCAGCACCGCAACCCCGAAGTCACTCCCGCCCACCTGCTCGTCGCCCTGCTCGAACAGGCGGACGGGCTGGTGATCCCGATCCTGCAGAAGCTCGGCGCCGACACGGCCACGGTCGCGGCGCGGGCCAACGAGGCTGTCGCGGCGCTGCCGAAACTCGGCGGCGAGGGCGGCGAGGAGCCGCGGATGTCCTCGCAGCTGGCGCAGGCGCTGCGACGGGCCGAGACGGAGATGGCGAAGCTCGGCGACGAGTACATCTCGACCGAGCACATCCTCCTGGCGCTGACCGAGAGCGGCTCCGGCGTCGATCAGATCCTTCCCGACCGCGGCTCGCTGGAGAAGGCGGTCGCCGAGGTACGCGGGCCACACAAAGTCACCTCCCCGAACCCCGAGGACAGTGTCCAGGCGCTGGAGAAATTCGGCCGCGACCTGACCGCCGACGCGCAGCAGGGAAAGCTCGACCCGGTGATCGGCCGCGACGAGGAGATCCGCCGCGTGATCCAGGTCCTCTCGCGCCGGACCAAGAACAACCCGGTGCTGATCGGCGAGCCGGGGGTCGGCAAGACCGCGATCGTCGAGGGGCTGGCGCAGCGGATCATCGACGGCGACGTGCCCGAGAGCCTGCGCGACCGGCGCGTAATCGCGCTCGACATCGGCTCGCTGCTGGCGGGATCCAAATACCGGGGCGAGTTCGAGGAGCGGCTGAAAGCGGTGCTTTCGGAGGTGCAGGAGGCCGAGGGCCAGGTCGTCCTCTTCCTCGACGAGCTCCACACGATCGTCGGCGCCGGCGCCGCCGAAGGCGCGGTCGACGCCGCCAACCTGCTGAAGCCGATGCTGGCCCGCGGCGAGCTGCGCGCGGTCGGCGCCACCACCCTCGACGAGTACCGCAAGCACGTCGAGAAGGACGCGGCGCTGGAGCGGCGCTTCCAGCCGGTGCTGGTCGGCGAGCCCGACATCAACGACACGATCGCGATCCTGCGCGGGCTGAAGGAGCGCTACGAGAACCACCACGGCGTGCGGATCACCGACTCGGCGATCGTCGCCGCCGCGACCCTCTCGGAGCGCTACATCGCCGACCGCTTCCTGCCCGACAAGGCGATCGACCTGATCGACGAGGCCGCCTCGCGGCTGAAGATCGAGATCGATTCGATGCCAACCGAGATCGACGAGGTCAAGCGGCGCATCCAGCAGCTCGAGATCGAGCGCGCGGCGATGAAGAAAGAGACCGACGAGGCCTCGAAGGCGCGGCTGGAGGCGCTCGAGGCCGAGCTCGCCGAGCTGAACGAGAGCTTCAACGAGATGAACGCCCGCTGGCAGAACGAGAAGGGCGCGATCGACTCGATCAAGGAGGCGAAGGCGCGACTGGAGGAGGCGGTGCGTGAAGCCGAGCGGGCCGAGCGCGAGGCCGACCTCGAGCGGGCCGCGAAGCTGCGCTACGGCGACATCCCCGAGCTGGAGAAGACGGTCGCCGACCAGGAGGCGCGGATCGCCGAGCTGCACGCCGGTGGCGGCTCGATGCTCGCCGACGAGGTGACCGAGGAGGACGTCGCCGAGGTGGTCGGCAAGTGGACCGGTATTCCGGTCAGCCGCCTGCTCGAGGGCGAGGTCCAGAAGCTGATCCAGATGGAGGACCGCCTGCACGACCGGGTGATCGGCCAGGACGAGGCGATCGCCGCGGTCTCGAACGCGTTGCGACGCACGCGCGCCGGACTCTCGGACCCGAACCGGCCGATCGGCTCCTTCCTCTTCCTCGGCCCGACCGGGGTCGGCAAGACCGAGCTGGCGAAGGCCCTGGCCGAGTTCATGTTCGACTCCGAGCAGGCGATCATCCGCCTCGACATGTCCGAGTACATGGAGAAGCACACGGTCTCGCGGCTGATCGGCGCCCCTCCGGGATACGTCGGCTACGAGGAGGGCGGGCAGCTGACCGAGGCGGTGCGGCGACGCCCCTACGCGGTGGTGCTGCTGGACGAGATCGAGAAGGCCCACCCCGACGTCTTCAACACGCTGCTGCAGCTGATGGACGACGGCCGCCTCACCGACGGCCAGGGCCGTACCGTCAGCTTCACCAACACGGTCCTGATCATGACCTCCAACGTCGGCAGCGACCGGATCGTCGGCGATCAGGTCGACGAGCGGATCCGCGAGCAGATCGAGGAGACGCTGGCCGCCACCTTCAAGCCGGAGTTCCTCAACCGGATCGACGACACGGTGATCTTCCACCGCCTCTCCAAGCAGGACATCGGGCGGATCGTCGAGCTCCAGGTCGCCCAGCTGGTCGGCCGGGTGCGCGAGCGCGGGATCGAGATCGAGCTCACCGAGGACGCCCGCACCCTGCTCGGCAACCTCGGCTACGACCCGACCTACGGCGCCCGGCCACTGAAGCGAGTCGTGCAGAAACAACTCGTTGACAAATTGGCGCTGAAGATCCTCGAGGGTGAGTTCGGCGACGGCGACGTGGTCCGGATCGATGCCGCCGACGGGGCGCTCGTCTTCGAGCGGGCCCCGGTACCCGTTGCCTAGCGCCTGGCCCAGGCGTCGTCAGGGTCGTTTCAGCGCTCATCTATATGGGCGTTTCTGCCGAAACAACCCCATCGAAAGGTGTTCATAAGCTTGCCGGCTATGGTCGGTGAAGCTTGAGAGCCTTTCTTGATTGAATTAGTGCACAATCTTGATCCGGCTTAAGCTAAGAGAACTTCGAATCCAGGCATGAACGACGACCAGACTCCGATAAACGACGAACCCCAGCGCAGGCGCAGGCTGCCCGCGGCGGTCGAGGACATCGCCGTGACGCTCGAGGACAAGCTCTTCTGGCGGTTCGCCGACAACTTCAAAGCCGTCTTCGAGGTCGTCCGTTGGCCCTTCGAGCGAATCGGCTGGGCCCTGCAGCAGCGACTGATCTGGCCGCTGCAGGATCGGGCCAGCGAGCTCGACGGCCCCGGCCGGGTGCTCGCCGTCGGCGGCGGCGGCGTCGTCATCGCCGTGGTCGCGGTGGGCGCACTCGCCCTGGCGACCTCGGGAGGGTCGGGGAGCCAGCAGGCCGCGACTCCGGTCGCCGTCGCCCCCAAGCCCGTCGCCAAGGTCTCCACTCCACCCGCTCCGAAGCCGAAGGCGCCGACCCTGCACGGGGCGGCCCCGGTCTTCAAGGCACCGGCCCGAAAGAGCTCCTCCGAAGTTGACCCGGCCAAGCCGATCGAAACCTCTTCCCCCCAGTCCACCAGCGCCACCAGCTCCTCGGCCGCGACCGGCAAGATCTCCTCGAATCCGTCTTCCTCGACTTCCAGCGCCGACGCGGCCAGGGCCTCGACGGTAGAAGGCCCACCGGCCGGCGAGAAGGCGATCGCCGTCGCCCGCGAATTCTCCGGCGCCTTCGTGATCTATGAGACCGGTGGCGAAAAGGCCGAAGTCGGCAAGGCGTTCGCGACGACCGCGACTCCCGAGCTGTCGAAGGCGCTGCTGAAGCGCCCGCCCCGTCTGCCAGCCAACGTCAAGGTGCCGAAGGCCAAGGTCCTCAACGTCGTCGCCGGCCCCTCCCACGGGGGCGTCTACACCCTCAGCGTCTCGCTGCTGCGGGTCGGCGTCACCAGCGAGCTCAGGCTCGAGATGGAAAAGCTCAAAGGCGAAGGCTGGCGAGTCACCAACGTGCTCGGCTGATGGCGGAGCGAGCCCGCAAGATCCGCGCCGTCGCCGCCACCGCCGCCGCCACGGTGGCGCTGGCGATCCCGGTCGCCGCCGCTCGGGCGCAGGCCACCTCCGCCACCGCGGTTCCCGGAGCCGCGCTGGAAGAATCGTCTGCCTCTCCGCTGGCTCCCGGGGGCCCGATCAAGCAGGGCGAGACCCTGACGCCGCCGGCGACCAACTCCCCCTCCGCTCCCGACTCCAGCGGTGGGGTCAGCGCCGGGGAAGGCAAGGGCGAAGCCGAAGAAGGCGAAGAAGGCGGGATCGAAAGAGACTCCAAGGGCGCCGTCAAAGCTCCCAACTCCTCGTCCGCGCTGGCGATCCCCTCGCTGCCGACCTCCAGCTGCGCGGCGACCGGCGTTCCGCCGGTCCTGATCCCGATCTACCAGCAGGCCGCCGCCAAGTACGGCCTCGGGCCGCAGGGTCCGGCGGTGCTGGCCGGGATCAACGAGGTCGAGACCGGCTTCGGCACCAACCTCAACATCTCCTCGGCCGGCGCCGAGGGCTGGATGCAGTTCATGCCGGCGAGCTGGGAAGAATATGGAGTCGACGCCAATGGCGACGGGGTCAAGGACCCCTTCAATCCCGAAGACGCGATCAACGCCGCCGCCAGCTACCTCAGCATCGCCGGCATGCCCGCCGACACCTACGGCGCGATCTTCGCCTACAACCACGCCGACTGGTACGTCAGTGAGGTGCTCGCCAACGCCGGCTGCTACGCGCAGGAAGTCGGCGGCCCCGGGTTCAACGCCGCCGGCCTGGGCCCCCAGATCCAGGTCCTCAAATGCAGCCCCGCCCCGGACTGGAAGAACGAAGTCCCCGACGCCTACCTGGAAGCCTTCGAGAACGCCGCCGCCCGCTACGAACTCGGCAAGCGCGGCGTCTGGGCGCTGGCCGCGGTCGCGCGGCTGGAGTCGAACTTCGGCAAGGGCATGGACAAGAAGCAGATGCGCAGCGAAGGGCCGCTCGGGCTCGACCCCTCGGAGTGGCACAAGTACGCGGTCGACGGCAACGAAGACGGCCGCGTCCGCCACGGTGATCCGGCCGACTCGGCGGCGACGCTGGCGCGGGAGATCTGGTCCAAGGGCAGCCTCAGCGCCGGCGTCTTCACCCACAACCAGGCCGAGTGGTACGTCCAGGAGGTGATGCAGCAGGCCGAACAGATCGAAGGCAACTGCAAGGTCAGCTACGTCGACTGGCGCGTGGCGCCGCTCGCGACCGGGTTCGAAACCCCCGGCCCCAGCGCCGTCCTCACCGGCGACGGCCTCGCCAGCGCCCCCCGCAGCGCGCCGCCCGCCGTCAAGGCGGCGATCGCGGCGGCCAACTCGATCTCGACCACCCCCTACGTCTGGGGCGGCGGCCACGGCTCCTGGTACTCCTACGGATACGACTGCTCCGGCGCCGTCAGCTTCGCGCTCTACGGCGCCGGCCTGCTCGACACGCCGCTGACCTCGGGCTCGCTCGAGACCTACGGCGAACCGGGTCCCGGCAAATGGATCACGATCTACGCCAGCGCGACCCACACCTACGCCGTGATCGCCGGGCTGCGCTGGGACACCGTCGGCGACGCCTCCGGAACCGGGCCGCGCTGGCACACCGAGCCTCCTTATCCCGAAGGGTTCGTTGTGCGGCACCCGACCGGGTATTGAGGGAGCCCGGTAGGGCTCCCACCCAACACGGGTACCTACAACGAATGGGTCGTTGGTTCGGGAGCTGCAGGCGGAGCCTGCGCGACTGAATTCCCGGAGAGGGCATCCCCATCCCTCACGCGAGCGGGCTATCGTGTTTCCCAACCTTCAAAAAGGGAGCGGGAGATGCCTACTTATCTGATGCTGACCAACCTGACCGCCGAGGGCGTGCGGACTCTGAAGAACAACCCCGGCCGAGTCGCCGAGGTGAACAAAGAGGTGGAGCAGATCGGCGCCAGGGTCATCGCCCAGTACGCGACTCTGGGCCAGTACGACTTTGTCACCGTGATCGAAGCGCCGGACGAGAGGACGATGGCCAAGGTCTCGGTCGAGCTCGGCTCGCGCGGGACGATGACCTCGCAGACGCTGACCGCGATGCCGGCCGAGGACCTCGCCGGGGCTCTCTGATCGATCGTTGAAGGCACTGGTCGTCGGCGGCGGAGGGCGCGAGCACGCGATTGTGCGGGCGCTGCGGCGCTCAGCTCACGCTCCCGAGGTCCTCTGCGCTCCCGGTAACGCCGGCATCGCCGCCGATGCCGAGTGCCTGCCGGGGATCGCGGCCGACGACGTCGAGGCGATCGTCGCGATCGCCACCGAGCGCCGGGTCGACCTGGTCGCGGTCGGACCCGAGATGGCGCTGGTCGCCGGCGTCGTCGACGCCCTCGAGCAGGCGGGCGTACCGGCCTTCGGCCCCAGCGCCGCGGCCGCCGAGCTCGAGGGCTCGAAGGCGTTCGCCAAGGAGCTGATGAAGGAGGCCGGGGTGCCGACCGCCGGCTACGTTCTCCTGCGCAGCCGCGAGGAAGCCGTCGAGCACCTCGCCTGCGCCTCCTACCCGGCGGTGCTGAAGGCCGACGGCCTCGCCGCCGGCAAGGGGGTGATCCTCTGCGCGACCGAAGCCGAGGCCCGGGCCGCGGTCGACGTCTTCTTCACCGAGCAGCGCTTCGGCGCGACCACGGTCGTGCTCGAGGAGTTCCTCGAGGGCGAGGAGCTCTCGCTGCTGGCGCTCTGCGACGGCGGGAACGTGGTGCCGCTGGCGCCGGCCCAGGACTACAAGCGGATCTTCGACGGCGACCAGGGGCCGAACACCGGCGGCATGGGCAGCTACTCGCCGGTCCCGGGTTTCGAGCAGGCCGACGTCGAGGAGATCGTCGACAGCGTCCACCGGCCGATCGTCGCCGCGATGGCCCGCCGCGGTCGCCCCTTTCACGGCGTTCTCTACGCCGGCCTGATGATCGGCGCCGAGGGGCCCAAGGTGCTCGAGTTCAACGCCCGCTTCGGCGACCCCGAGACGCAGGCGGTGCTGCCGCGACTGCGCTCGGACCTGGTCGACCTCCTCCTCGCCGCCCGCGAGCCGGGCGGGCTGGCCGGGATGTCGGCCGAGTTCGACTCCGACTGGGCGGTGACCCTGGTGCTGGCCTCGGCCGGGTACCCGGAGAGCTCCTCCAGCGGCGACGTCATCCACGGGCTCGCCGCGGCCGCCGAGCTGGCCGAGGTGACCCACGCCGGGACGGCGGCGCGCGACGGCGAGATCGTCACCGCGGGGGGGCGCGTCCTCAACGTCACGGCGCTCGGCGCCAGCCCTGCCGAGGCGCGCGATCGCGCGTACGATGCGGCGGGTCGGATCTCGTTCGAGGGAATGCAGATCCGCACCGACATCGCCGCCCGCGCCGTCGAGCGCGTCCCCAGCTAAATCCCCAGAGAGGAACGAGATGAGCGAGCTCTCAGAGCCCCAGCCGACTCAAGCGAGTGCGATCTCAGACGAGCCGCAGCCGCAGCCCTCAGCGCTGTCGGAGTCGCTGGAGGAGATCGAGGAGATCGACGCCGAGACCCCGCTGGTCGGCATCATCATGGGCTCCAAGAACGACATGGACAAGATGCTGCCGGCCGAGAAGGCTCTGCAGGAGGCGGGGATCCTCTGCGAGGTGCGGGTGATGAGCGCCCACCGCGATCCCGAGATGGTGCGCGAGTACTGCGTGAACGCCCGCATGAGGGGCATGAAGGTGATCATCGCCGGGGCCGGGATGTCGGCGGCGCTGCCCGGCGTCGCCGCCGCCCACACCGACCTGCCGGTGATCGGGGTGCCGATCCTCGGCAAGTCACTCGGCGGGCTCGACGCCCTGCTCTCGGCGGTGCAGATGCCGCCCGGGATCCCGGTCGCCTGCGTCGCGATCGACGGTGCGAAAAACGCCGGCATCCTCGCCGCTCGCATAATCAACGCATGATCCCCCGCTACACCCGCCCGGAGATCGGGGCGGTCTGGACGCCGCAGGCAAAGATGGAGTGCTGGCTCGAGGTCGAGCTGGCGGCGACCGAGGCCTGGGCGCAGGAGGGCGTGGTGCCGCGCGAGGCCGCCGAGGCGGCACGCGCCAGCGCCGCCTTCACGGTCGAGGCGGTCGACGAGCGCGAGCGGGTCACCGATCACGACGTCGCCGCCTTCGTCGACGTCGTCGCCGCCTCGGTCGGCGAGCACGGCCGCTGGATCCACTACGGCCTCACCTCCTCCGACGTCCTCGACACGGCGCTGGCGCTGCAGCTGCGCCGGGCGGGAGAGATCGTCGTCGCCGGCGCCCGCGGCTACCGCGACGCGCTGCTCGAGCGGGCGCTGGAGCAGCGCGACACGCTCTGCGTCGGTCGCACCCACGGCGTCCACGCCGAGCCGACCACCTTCGGCCTGCGGCTCGCCGGCTTCGCCTTCGAGGCCGACCGCAACGTCGAGCGCCTCGCCGGCGCCTTCGAGCAGCTGGCCTTCGGCAAGCTCTCCGGCGCCGTCGGCACCTACGCCTCGATCCCGCCGGCGGTCGAGGCGCGGGTGATGGAGCGGCTCGGGCTCGGCCGCGAGGACGTCGCCACCCAGGTCGTCCCGCGCGACCGCCACGCGGTGCTGACCTCGGCGGTCGCGATCGCCGGCGCCGGGCTGGAGCGCTTCGCGACCGAGATCCGCAACCTGCAGCGGACCGAGGTCCGCGAGGTCGAAGAGCCGTTCGCCGCCGGCCAGAAGGGCTCCTCGGCGATGCCCCACAAGCGCAACCCGATCCGCACCGAGCGGGTCACCGGGCTGGCGCGGGTGCTGCGCGGCTACGCCCAGGCCGGGATCGAGAACGTCGCCCTCTGGCACGAGCGCGACATCTCCCACTCCGGCGCCGAGCGCGTGATCCTCCCCGACGCGACGATCCTGCTCGACTACATGCAGGACCTGGCGACGAAGGTCGCCGCCGGGATGACGATCAACCCAGAGCGGATGCGCGAGAACCTCGGCCTCACCCACGGCGCCCTCTTCAGCCAGCGGGCACTGACCGCGCTGGTCGAGTCCGGGATGAGCCGCGACGACGCCTACCGCGTCGTCCAGGAGAACGCCCAGCGCGCCTGGGACACCGGCGCCGAGTTCCGCGACCTGCTCGCCGAGGCGGCTCCGGACCTCGACCTCGACGCCGTCTTCGACTACGGCGCCTACCTCACCCACCTGCCCGAGATCTTCGAGCGGGTCGAAGCGCTGCGCTCCTGAGGTAGGGTCGGCGGAGTGATTCTCTACACCTGCAATCAGAAGACTCACGGGCCCGCCTTTGCCCATCCATGCGGAAAGGCCGGCAAGGCTCTCGACGCCGCCGGCTACGACTACGAGCTGAAGACCGTCGGCGGCTACCGGCTGATGCCCTGGACCTGGGGCAGCCGTGACGAGGACCGGGCCGAGGTCAAGGAGTTGAGCGGCACCAACGAGGTGCCGATCCTCGTCCTCGACGGCGGCGAGGTCGTCTCCGGCTCCGGCGCGATCGCGCGCTGGGCCAAGGAGCACCCGCTCTCCCCGGCCAAGACCGGCAGCTGAGCCCGAGAACTCCCGCCCCTCGCAGCTGGGTCGCGACGATTCCGCCGGAGGCCAGGATCAAGATGCCGATCAGGCGTTTCTGAACCGAAAAGGGAGCCGAGTCCGCTAGACGGCGGCCAGGTCCGGCTCGCGCGCCGGGTGACGACCGGTGACGACGACTGGGGTGCCGTCGCGGGGCGAGAGGGTGATGTTGCGGCGGCCGGTCTTCTCCGGCGCCGGATTCGCCTTGTGCAGGTCGCAGCGGGTCAGAACCTCGCGCAGGACGATCCGCATCTCGAACTCGGCGAAGGTGGCGCCGAGGCAGCGGCGGATGCCGCCGCCGAAGGGGATCCAGCCGTAGGTGTCGGGTCCGCCCTCGAGGAAGCGCTCCGGCCTGAAGGCGAAGGGCTGGGGATAGAGGTCGGCGCGGGTGTGGGTGAGCCAGATCGCCGGCGAGACGTCGGTGCCCGGCGGCAGGGTCAGGCCGTCTACCGAGAGCTCCTTGGCGAGGCGGCGGCCGGCGAGCGGCAGCACCGGGCGCAGGCGCAGCGACTCGGTGATGGTCGCCCGCAGGTAAGCGTCGTCGCCCGCCGCCAGCGAGTCGCGCAGGCGCTCGAGCACTGGGGCGTGGCGGAGGACCAGGTCGAAGGTCCAAGCGAGCGCCGTCGCGGTCGTCTCGTGGCCGGCGAGCAGCAGCGTCATCAGCTGGTCGCGCAGCTCGGCGTCGTCCATCGTGCTGCCGTCCTCGAATTCGGACAGCATCAGCATCGAGAGGATGTCGTCGCGGTCGGCGAGGTCGGGCTTGGAGCGATGCTCGGCGATCTCGGCGTAGAGCAGCTCGTCGACCGCCTTCAACTGCCCTTCGAACCTGGCCCAGGGACCGCGGCCGCCGAAGCGGCGGCTGGCCAGGCCGACCAGCTGGACCCGCGGCGAGGCGGTTTCGGTCAGCACCGTGGCGAGCATCCCGCGCAGCCGCTCCAGCCGGGGCCCCTCGGAGACGCCGAAGACGGCCCGCAGGATCACCTCCAGGGTCACCGCCTGCATCCGCGAGTGGATCGGGAACTCGCGGTCGAGTGGCCAGGAGTCGATCTCGGCGCCGACGGCCTCCTCGACGACCGACTCGTAGGAGCGCATGCGCTCGCCGTGGAACGGCGGCAGCATCAGCTTGCGGCGCGCCAAGTGCTCGGCGCCTTCCAGCAGCAGGATCGAGCGCGAGCCGAGGATCGGTTCGAGGATGATGTTGCGGCCCGGCGGCAGGCCGTGCGAGCGCTCCATATAGAGGGCCTTGATCGCCGCCGGGTCGGAGATCAGCACCATCGGCCGCTCGAAGCCGAGGAATTTGAGGCTGAAGGAGTCGCCGAACTTCTGGCGGCACTCCTGCATGAAGGGCAGCGGCCGGAAGGTCCAGCGCAGCGTCTGAATCAGAGAGTTGCTGCGCGGTTCGGGAGGAAGCGGCACGACTTCAAGCATGGCAGGGAATGGCGGAACGTTGGTCCGCTTCCGCGATGGTTAGCATCGACTCAATGGCGGACCTCGCGGATCTCAAGCTCCACTCCTCGGGAAAGGTGCGCGAGATCTACGAGTGGGACGAGGACCTGCTGATGGTCGCCTCGGACCGGATCTCGATCTACGACGTGGTGATGCCGACGCCGGTCTCCGACAAGGGCAAGGTGCTGAACCGGATGTCGGTCTTCTGGTTCGGGCTGACCGGGGACATCGTTCCCAACCACTTCCTCTCCGAGGACGTCCCGGAGCAGGTCGCCGAACGGGCGATGCGGGTCCGGCGCCTGGAGATGTACCCGGTCGAGTGCGTCGTCCGCGGCTACCTCTCGGGTTCGGGCTGGAAGGAATACCGCGAGAACGGTTCCGTCTGCGGGATCGAGCTGCCGTCGGGGCTGCTCGAGTCCGACAAGCTGCCGGAACCGATCTTCACCCCGGCGACCAAGGCCGATATCGGCGACCACGACGAGAACGTCGACTTCGAGCGGGCGGCGGAGATCGTCGGCGACCGGGCGCTGATGGAGGAGCTGCGGCGCGTGTCCATCGAGGTCTACACGCGCGGCGCCGAGCACGCGGCCGAGCGCGGGATCATCCTCGCCGACACCAAGTTCGAGTTCGGCCGCCACGCCGGCGCCGAGATAGTCCTCGGCGACGAGGTCTTGACTCCCGACTCCTCGCGCTTCTGGCCGGCCGACCGCTACCAGCCCGGCGCCACGCCCCCCTCCTTCGACAAGCAGTTCGTCCGCGACTGGGCGAACGCGCAGGGCTGGGACCACACGCCGCCGGCGCCGGACCTGCCGCCCGACGTGATCGAGCAGACCCGCGGCAAATACGTCGAGGCCTTCGAGCGGATCACGGGGACGTCGTTCTGAAGGCGCGGGTCCTGATCCGGCCCAAGGAAGGGATCCTCGATCCCCAGGGCAAGGCGGTCGAGCGGGCACTGCCGGCGCTCGGGTTCGAGGGCGTCGAGCACGTCAGGGTCGGCCGCATGGTCGAGCTCGAGGCCGAGGATCCGGCGCGGCTGGCGGAGCTCTGCGAGAAGCTCCTCGCCAACCCGCTGATCGAGGACTACGAGATCCAGACTCTGTGATCTGGGGAGTCCTCCAGTTCCCTGGTTCCTGTGACGAGCGCGACGCCCTTCACGCCTGCTCGCTGAGCGGCGAGGCGCGGCTGATCTGGCACGAGAGCCGCGACCTCGACGGCGTCGACGGCGTCGTCGTCCCCGGTGGCTTCTCCTACGGCGACTACCTGCGGGCCGGGGCGATCGCCCGCTTCTCGCCGGCGATGGAGGCGGTCGCCGGGCTGGCCGCGGCCGGCGGCCCGGTGCTCGGCATCTGCAACGGCTTCCAGGTCCTCTGCGAGGCGGGGTTGCTGCCGGGGGCTCTGCTGCTGAACGAGAACCTCCGCTTCGTCTGCCGCCAGCTCAATCTCGTCACCGATGGGGAGACGCTCTCGATCCCGGCCAAGCACGGGGAAGGGCGGTACTACGCGCCGGAGGAGATGCTCGACCGGATCGAGGCGAACGGGCAGGTCGCCTACCGCTACGCGCCGGGGCAGAACCCGAACGGGTCGGTGCGCGACATCGCCGGGGTGAGGAACGAGGCGGGCAACGTGCTCGGCCTGATGCCTCACCCCGAGCACGCGGTCGACCCGCTGACGGGATCGACCGATGGCCTGCGCGTCTTCGAGTCGATGGTGCGGTTCGCGGCATGACCGTCGGGACCCCCAGATACCGCGAGCTCGGCCTCACCGACCACGAGTACGAGCTGATCGTCGAGAAGCTCGGGCGCGAGCCCAACGACGTCGAGCTGGCGATGTTCAGCCTGCTCTGGTCCGAGCACTGCGCCTACAAGCACTCGCGCAAGCTGCTGGCGCGCCTGCCGACCGAGGGCGAGCGGGTGGTGATGGGGCCGGGCGAGAACGCCGGCGCGGTCGACGTCGGCAACGGCTACGCGGTCGCCTTCAAGGTCGAGTCCCACAACCACCCGAGCGCGGTCGAGCCCTTCCAGGGGGCGGCGACGGGCGTCGGCGGCATCCTCCGCGACGTCTTCGCGATCGGCGCGCGGCCGATCGCGATCCTCGACTCGCTGCGCTTCGGCGAGCTCGACTCGGTCCGCTCCCGCCACCTGCTCGACGGCGCCGTGCGCGGGATCGGCCACTACGGCAACTCGATCGGGGTGGCGACGGTCGGCGGCGAGATCTACTTCGAGGAGCCCTACGAGCACAACTGCCTGGTCAACGCGATGTGTCTCGGTCTGGCCAAGACGAAGGACATGGTCCGCGCCGCCGCCGCCGGGGTCGGCAACGCGGTCGTGCTGATGGGCGCCTCGACCGGGCGCGACGGGATCGGCGGCGCCTCGGTGCTGGCCTCGGCCGAGCTCGGCGAGGGCGACGAGGCGAAGCGGCCGACGGTCCAGATCGGCGACCCCTTCGAGGAGTCGAAGGTGCTCGAGTGCTGCCTGGAGCTGCTGGAGAAGGGGCTGCTGGTCTCGCTGCAGGACCTCGGCGCCGCCGGCCTCACCTCCTCGGCCGGCGAGATGGCCTCGGCGGGAGGGGTCGGGATCGACCTCGACGTCGCCAAGGTGCCGCTGCGCGAGACCGACATGGAGCCCTTCGAGATCATGGTCTCCGAGTCCCAGGAGCGGATGCTCGCCGTCGTCGAGCCGGCCCGGGTGGCGGAGGTCCGGGCGGTCTGCGAGAAGTGGCAGACCGGCTCGGCGCAGATCGGCCTCGTCACCGACAGCGGCCAGGTGCGGATCCTGCGCGGGGATGACGTCGTCGGTGAGATGCCGGTCGAGGCGCTGGTCGACGGCTGCCCGCTGTATGACCTCGAGCCGGCCGATCCCGGCAGCTGGATCTACGGCAACCGGGCGACGATGGGCCTCGGCATCTCCTCAGAGGACGAGCTGCTGGCGCTGCTCGCCTCCCCCAGTATCGCCTCCAAGCGCTGGGCCTTCGAGCAGTACGACTCGGTGGTCGGCTCGCGCACCGTGCGCCGGCCCGAGTCGGCCGACGCCGCCGTCCTGCAGCTTCCCGAGTCCGGCAACGCGATCGCCGTCTCAATCGACGGCAACGGCCGCCGCGTCGCCTGCGACCCCTACGCGGGGACGGTCGAGGCCGTGCTCGAGTGCGCCCAGAATCTCGCCTGCGTCGGCGCCGAGCCACTGGGGCTGACCAACTGCCTCAACTTCGGCAACCCGGAGAAGCCGGGGACCGCCTGGCAGCTCGACCGCTCTGTCAGCGGCCTCGCCGACGCCTGCACCGCGCTCGGCGTCCCGGTCGTAGGCGGCAACGTCTCTCTCTACAACGAGGGGCCCGACGGTCCGATCTACCCGACCCCGGTCGTCGGCATGGTCGGCGAACTGCCCGATCCCTCCCGCGTCGCCGGCAGCGCCTTCGCCGCCGCGGGCGACGCGATCGCCCTGCTCGGCCCCTTCTCCCCCACCCTCGCCGGCTCCGAGCTGGCCAAGCAGCGCGGCGAGCTCGACGTCGGGCTGCCGCAGCCGGACGTCGCCGCAGTCACCGCCGCCTGCGCGATCGTCCGCGACGCCGTTCGGGAAAGCAAGGTGGCGTCGGCGCATGACATCAGCGACGGCGGCCTAGTCTGCGCCCTGGCCGAGTCGGCGATCGGCGGCGGGATCGGCTGCGCGGTCGACGTTCAGCCCCTGCGCGACCGCGGCTGCTCCCCCGAGGAGGCGCTGTTCGGCGAGGGCAGCGGCGGCTTCCTTCTCAGCGGCGAGCGCGCCGAGCTCGTGGCGCTGGGCGCGAACCTGATCGGCGAGGTCGGCGGCACCACGATCGAGATCGCCGCCGGCGACCGCAGCCTCACTGTCGGCCTCGCCGCCGCCGAGAGCGCCTGGCGCTCGCTGTCGCAGCGGGCCGAAGCAGTTGCCTGAGCGACCGCGCACGAGCGCGGACAGCTGCGATCGGCGCTGCTAACGTCGGGCCCGTGGCGAAGATCTTCGAGCGGATCGACGATCACCTGCGCGAGTGGATCGCGGCGCAGCACCTCTATTTCGTCGCGACGGCTCCGCTTGACGCTGAGGGGCACGTCAACACCTCGCCGAAGGGCCCGATCGGGACGCTGCGCGTCCTCGACGACCACACCGTCGCCTACCTGGACATGGTCGGCAGCGGCGCCGAGACGATAGCCCACCTGCGCGAGAACGGCCGCATCGTCGTCATGCTCTGCGCCTTCGAGGGCCCGCCGCGGATCGTCCGCCTGCACGGGCGCGGCGAGATCGTCCCGGCCGGCGATCCCCGCTTCGCACAGCTGCTCGAGCGGGCCGAGTTCGAGATCCACCCGGTCGAGGCGTCACGCCGGGCCGTGATCGTCGTCGCGGTCGAGCGGATCGCCGACTCCTGTGGCTACGGGGTGCCGCTGATGTCCTACGAGGGCGAACGCCCGCACATGGAGGCCTGGGCCGAGAAGAAGATGCGGGTCGGCGGCGCCGAGGCGATCGAGGCCTACAAGGCGGAGAAGAACGCCGTCAGCATCGACGGGCTGCCGGCGCTCGGCGACTGAGGCTTCGCGCCCTGGCCCAGGTGGCGGAGAGGCGACTGAGGAGAGGCCCGCTCCGGGCCCGCTGCTACCCTGCCCGAGTAGGCAGTCTGCCTGCGCGTCCTGTCTCTCTAGCAGCGAGGATCACGCGCTTTTGACTTCCGCCGAGCGGCCCATGACCGACCGCGATGGACCGCGCGACGAGTGCGGTGTCTTCGGCGTATACGCACCCGGCCACGATGTGGCCCGGCTCGCGTACTTCAGCCTCTACGCGCTCCAGCACCGCGGCCAGGAGTCGGCCGGGATCGCCACCTGCGAGGGCGGCCACATCACCACCCTGCGCGACTCGGGCCTGGTCTCCCAGGTCTTCGACGAGGAGAAGCTAAAGGCGCTCGAGGGCGACATGGCGATCGGCCACGTCCGCTACTCGACCACCGGCGGCGGCTCCTGGGAGAACGCGCAGCCGGTCTGGCGCGACGACGGCCGCGAGGTCGCGCTCGCCCACAACGGCAACCTCACCAACGCGGTCGAGCTCTGGGCCGACCTGAGGGAGCGCGGGATCGACTTCCGCGGCACCTCCGACTCGGAGATCATCGCCGCCCTGCTCTCATCCCACGGCGGCAAGCTGATCGAGGACGCGGTTCAGGACGTGATGCCGCGAATGGAAGGCGCCTACTCGACCGTGGTGATGACCAAGCGGGCGATCGTCGCCTTCCGCGACCCGCACGGGATCCGGCCGCTCTCGCTGGGCCGCCTCGACAACCGCTTCGTCGTCGCCTCCGAGAGCTGCGCCTTCGACATCATCGGGGCCGAACTGATGCGCGAGGTGCACCCGGGCGAGATGGTCTCCCTGACCGAGCGCGGGCTCGAGACCCGGCAGGTGGTGAAGGCGGAGCGCAAGGCGACCTGCGTCTTCGAGCACATCTACTTCTCCCGTCCCGACAGCCGCCTCGAGGGCAAGGTCCTGCAGCAGGTCCGCGGCCACATGGGCGAGATCCTCTGGCGCGAGGCGCCGGTCGAGGCCGACCTGGTGATCGCGGTGCCGGACTCCGGCAACCCCGCCGCCGCCGGCTTCGCCCGCGCCTCGGGGCTGCCGCGCGACGACGGCCTGATCAAGAACCGCTACGTGGCGCGGACCTTCATCCAGCCCGGACAGGAGCTGCGCAAGCACGGCCTGCGGCTGAAGTTCAACCCGCTGCCGGAGATCGTCGCCGGGCAGCGGATCGTCGTCGTCGACGACTCGATCGTCCGCGGCAACACCACCCGCCAGATCGTCGGCATGCTGCGCGACGCCGGCGCCGCCGAGGTGCACCTGAGGATCTCGGCGCCGCCGATCCGCAACCCCTGCCACTACGGCGTCGACATGTCGACCCGCGAGGAGATGATCGCCCACAACCGCAGCATCGAGGAGATCGCCGACGAGCTCGATGCCGACTCGCTCGCCTACCTCTCGATGAACGGGATCTACGAGGCGATCGGCGGCAGCCCGGACGACCACTGCGACGCCTGCTTCAGCGGCCAGTACCCGCTCGGCGACCCCGATGACGCCAACGGCAAATTCGCGCTGGAGGACATCGCCGCAGTGCCCGCTCCAGGCTGAGCGCCGCGCCAGGGTCAGCCGGCTAATTCGAGGCCCAGCCAGACGATCACGAGGGACGCCAGCAGGATCGCGGCTTGCAGCGCGTGCATTTTCGGCCAGCGCAGGTGCAGCAGGGTGAGGGTGACGACGAGGCCCACCAGGGCCAGCTTCCACTGCAGGGTGGAGCTGCCGAAGCGGTCGTAGTGGGAGGCCAGCGCCCAGCCGGTGACGATCAGCAGGCCGAGCGCGATGAGGGACCCGTAGCCGAATCGCCGCCCGATCGCCCGCATCCGCTCGCGGTCGGGGTCGCCGCGCAGGACCGGGACCACGGCGATCCCGAAGACCAGCTGGCCGCCGACGAAGAAGGCCATCGCCAGCAGGTGGACGTAGAGGACGCCCTGCCAGAGATCATGCTCGCTCATCGCCCCGAGCCTACCTCCGGGACTGGCACGTCGCGTTGCGCGAAGATGCGGCGGTGAGCGACTTCCGCATCGTCGTCCTCGCCTCCGGCGGCGGCACCAACCTGCAGGCGATCCTCGACACGCTGCACGGTCGCGGTGGGATCGAGGTGGTCGGGGTCGGCTCCGACAAGCCCGGGGCCCGGGCGCTGGAGCGGGCGGCGGCGGCGGCGGTCGAGACCGCGGTCTTCCCGCGCACCGACTACGCCGACCGGGCCGCACGGGACGCCGCGATGGCGGACTGGATCGAGTCGCGGGGCGCCGACCTGGTCGTCCTAGCGGGCTACATGCAGCTGCTCAGCGACGGCTTCATCGGCCGCTTCCGCAACCGTGTGGTCAACATCCACCCGGCGCTGCTGCCGTCCTTCCCCGGACTCGACGCGATCGGGCAGGCGCTGGCGGCCGGGGTCCATGTGACCGGGGTCACCGTCCACTTCGTCGACGAGGGAGTCGACACCGGGCCGCCGCTGGCGCGGCGGCAGGTGCCGGTGCCGGCCGGCGGCGATCGGGAGGAGCTGGAGGCGGCGATCCACGCGGTCGAGCACGAGCTCTATCCGCAGGCGATCCGCATGATCGCTGAGGGCCGGGTTAGGATCGACGCCGACGACCCTCGCGTCGTCGCGATCGATGACTGAGACCACCGCAGACACCGGGAACGAGACCGTCGACGACGGTGCGATCCGGGTACGCCGGGCGTTGATCTCAGTCTCGGACAAGACCGGGGTGGCGGACTTCGCCAAGAGCCTCGCCGCGCTCGGGGTCGAGATCCTCTCGACCGGCGGCACCGCCAGCGCCCTGCGCGAGGCGGGCCTCAAGGTCACCGACGTCTCCGAGTTCACCGGCCAGGAAGAGATCCTCGACGGCCGGGTCAAGACGCTGCACCCGCGGCTGCACGCGGCGCTGCTGGCGCGGCGCGAGGACCCCGACCACATGGCGACGCTGGAGCGCGAGGGGATCGAGCCGATCGACGTCGTCTGCGTCAACCTCTACCCGTTCGAGCAGACCGTCTCCGGCCACGAGGTCCCGTCCGAGGTGGCGATCGAGAACATCGACATCGGCGGCCCGACGATGATCCGCGCCGCGGCGAAGAACCACGAGGGCGTCGCCGTCGTGGTCAAGCCCGAGTCCTACGACGCGGTCTGCGCCGAGCTCGAGGAGTCCGGCGGTGAGATCTCAGCCTCGACCCGGCACTGGCTCGCCAACGAGGCCTTCGCCCAGACCGCCCGCTACGACGCCGCAATCAGCCGCTGGTTCTCGACCGAGTACGAGGACTTCCCCGAACACCTCGTCGTCGCCTACGAGAAGGTGCTCGACCTCTCCTACGGCGAGAACCCGCACCAGCGCGCGGCGCTCTACTCGGAGGCCGGCGCCCGCTGCCACATCCTCTCGCGGGTCTCGAAGCTGCACGGTCGGGCTCTCTCCTTCAACAACGTGCTCGACCTCGACTCGGCCCGCAGCCTGGTCGGCGACTTCGAGCAGCCGGCCTGCGTGATCGTCAAGCACAACAACCCCTGCGGAGCGGCGATCGGCGCCGACATCCTCGAGGCCTACCTGAAGGCGCTCGCCTGCGACCCGCTCTCCGCCTACGGCGGCGTGATCGCGCTCAACCGGCCGATCGGGCTCGAGCTCGCCGAGGAGCTGCACAAGAACTTCGTCGAGGTGCTGATCGCCCCCGGCTTCGAGGACGGAGCCCTCGGGGTGCTGCAGCAGAAGGAGGCGATCCGGATCCTCTGCGAGGAGGAGCGCCGGGAGCCCGACCCCGACGAACGCGATGTCAAACGCGTGCTCGGCGGGCTGCTGATCCAGGACCGCGACGGCGACCCCGAGCCCCGGGAGCTGATGGAGGTGGTGACGGAGACGCAGCCGAGCGATCAGCAGTGGCAGGACATGCTCTTCGCCTGGACCGTCGTCCGCCGCGTCCGCTCCAACGCGATCGTGATCGCCAAGGGCGGCGCCACCCTCGGCATCGGCGCCGGCCAGATGAGCCGGGTCGACTCGGTCCGCCTCGCGGTCGAGAAGTGCCGCGCCGCCCACGGCGAGGCCGCCGGCGCGCTGCTCGCCGGCTCGGCCATCGCCTCCGACGCCTTCTTCCCCTTCGCCGACGGTCCCGAGCTGGCGATCCAGGCCGGCTCGACCGCGGTGATCGAGCCCGGCGGCTCCAAACGCGACGGCGAGGTGATCGCCGCCTGCGACGCCGACGGCGTCGCAATGGTCTTCACCAAGCACCGGCACTTCCGGCACTAGTCAACGAAGCGGAATCAGGCCAGCGCCTTCTGCCGCTCGCTGGCACGCAGCACGTGGTCGCAGACCTCGTCGGGGGTGTCGGCGGTGAGGAGGAGCTCCTTGTCGGGGGTAGCGATCAGGCCGTCGTCCTCGAGGTCGTTGTCGATCCACTCCAACAGTGGCTTCCAGTACCGAGAGTCGACGAGGATGGTGGGGAAGTGCCTGATCCGGCGGGTCTGGATCAGGGTCAGGCTCTCGAACATCTCGTCGAGGGTGCCGAAGCCGCCGGGCATGATCACGAAGGCCCGGGCGTAGCGGACGAACATCAGCTTGCGGGCGAAGAAGTAGTGGAAGTGGAGGCTGCGGTTGACGTAGGGGTTGGTGCGCTGCTCCATCGGCAGCTCGATGTTGAGCCCGACCGAGAGGCCACCGGCCTCGGCGGCGCCGCGGTTGGCCGCCTCCATCAGCCCGGGGCCACCGCCGGTGATCACGGTGAAACCGTGCTCGGAGAGGCGGTGAGCCGTGTCACGGCAGAGCTCGTACCAGCGGTGGCCCTCGACGATCCGCGCCGAGCCGAAGATCGAGACGCCGTCGTCGATGTCGCGGAGGGCATCGAAGCCGACCTCGATCTCGTCGTGGATGCGCTCGAGGCGGAGTTCGTCGCGCTCTCCGACGTCGGACGGGGTGCGGAGCAGCAGCTCGTCGCGCTTCCCTTCTCCGCTCGCTCCCAGCCCGGCCAAAGTGCCCCCGGCGGGATTCGAACCCGCGACGCGCGGCTTAAAAGGCCGCCGCTCTAACCGACTGAGCTACAGGGGCGAGGCGCCCATGGTAGAGGGACGCTGAGTGGCGTGGCGCGGAGGTTCCGGCTCAGGAGAGGTCGGGCAGGCCCTGGTAGGCGGTCGAGGCCTCGGCGTGGGTGCGGCGCGGGATGCGGCCGGCCCGCCGGGCGGCGTGTCCCGCCGCGACGGCGCCGCGCAGGGCGCCGGCCATCGCGGTCGGGTCCTCGGCGCCGAAGATCGCGCTGGCGGCGAGGATCGCGTCGCAGCCGAGCTCCATCGCCAGCGCCGCGTCGGAGGCGGTGCCGATGCCGGCGTCGAGGACGACGGGGACCTCGGCCCGTTCGGTGATGATCGCGATGTTGTACGGGTTGCGGATGCCGGCGCCGGAGCCGATCGGCGAGC
This sequence comes from Solirubrobacterales bacterium, assembly GCA_017882505.1. GTDB lineage: Bacteria > Actinomycetota > Thermoleophilia > Solirubrobacterales > 70-9 > VAYN01. The sequence continues at coordinate 40,953 of JADGPJ010000010.1, forward strand.
CGAGCGGCATCACCGCGGCGCAGCCGGCCTGCTCGAGGCGGCGGGCCAGGATCGGGTCGTCGTTCGTATAGGGAAGGACGGTGAAGCCGTCGGCGACCAGCTGTTCGGCGGCGTCGAGCAGCTCCACCGCATCCGGGTAGAGGGTGCGGTCGTCGCCGATCACCTCGAGCTTGATCCACTCGGTCTGGAAGGCCTCGCGGGCGAGGCGGGCGGTGCGGACCGCGTCGCGGGCGGTGTAACAGCCGGCGGTGTTGGGGAGGACGAAGAGGCCGAGCCGGTCGATCACGTCGAGGACCGACCCCTCGGCGGCGGGGTCGACGCGGCGCAGGGCGACGGTGACGATCTCGGTTCCGGCGGCGCTCAGCGCCGCCTCCATCTGCTCCAGCGAGCGGAAGCCGCCGGTACCGGCGATCAGCCGCGAGGACCACTGGCGCCCGCCGAGCTCCCAGGTTTCGGCGCCACCCTGGATCGCCGCCAGCACCTCGACCGCCTGGCCCTCGCGCAGCTGCGTCCGCTCCCACTCGCCGCGCGGGACGACCTCGCCGTCGAGAGCGACCGCGACGCCGCGGGCCCCGTCGCTGGCGCCTGACTCGCGCACCGCCGCGTCCAGCGTCGCTTCGTCGGGCAGCTCCCGCAGCTCGCCGTTGAGCTCGATCCTCATCGCACCACCCGGTGGATGTCGTAGTTCTTTCCGCTATGCGGAAGTAAGTGCGACCGCACCGGCTCGGTGCCGGCTGCGCGGTCGTAGTTTCTACCGCTATGCGGAGGGAAGTACGACCGCTGCGGGTTGGCGGCGGCGACCGCGTCGGGGAGCGGCCCGCCAGCGAGCAGCGTCGCGATCGCGACGCCGGTCAGCGGCGCCAACAGGATGCCGTTGCGGTAGTGGCCGGTCGCCAGGACCAGGCCGTCGATCGCGCCAGGGCCGATCAGCGGCAGGTTGTCCGGCGTCCCGGGGCGCAGCCCGGCCAGCGATCCGACCAGCTCCATCTCGGCGACGTCGGGAAGCAGGCGGTAGGCCTCGCGCAGCAGCTCGAGGATGCCGCCGGCGATGACCGTCATGTCGAATCCGCGCTCTTCGACCGTGGCGCCGACGATCAGGCGACCGTCGGTGCGGGGCACCAGATACACGCGCTCGGAGGCGAGGATCCGCTCGGCCGGCGGCGCGGAACCGTCGCGGCCGCGCAGCTCCAGGACCTCGCCCTTGACCGGCCGTACAGGCGGGCGGGCGTGCTCCGGCAACCAGGGGGTCTGACCGGACCAGGCGCCGCTGGCGAGCACCACGTTCTCGGCACGCAGCTCCTCGCCGGCCGCGGTGCGGACGCCGGCGAGCCGCTCGCCCTCGAACACACCGCCGACCACCTCGCATCCCGTCCGCAGCTCGGCGCCCGCCGCGGCCAGCGCCGCGACCAGGGCCCTCGCCAGCGCCCGTGGGTCGATCGCCGCCTCCCCCGGCGCGTGGACGCCGCCGTTGAAGGAAGGCGTCAGGCCGGGCTCCAACTCCCGGCACCGGCGCGGCGCCAGCCACTCGGCCTCGAGCCCGAGCGAGCGCTGCAGGTCGTGGACGCGGCGCAGCTGGGCCGCCTCGTCGCGGTCGAGCGCGACGTGCAGGGCACCCTGGAGCGCGTACCCGGTCGACCCTCCGCTCGCCGCCTCGAGCTCGGCGACGAACTCGGGATACAGCAGCGCCGAGGCCATCGTCATTCGCAGCAGCTCCGGCTCGCCGAAGCTGAGCTCACCGACCGGGGCCAGCATCCCGGCGGCGACGTTGGTCGCGCCGGCGGGCGGCTGGGAGCGCTCGAGCACCGCCACCCGCGCCCCACGCTGGGCCGCGCGCCAGGCACAGCAGAGCCCGATCACACCACCACCAACGAACACCGCGTCGAAACTGCGCTTCTCGGTCAAGCCATTGCCTCCGCCGGCATTACCCGGATCAGGTTCAACGGTCGGTGGCCTCGATGCCACCCTCTCAGCCCTCACGGGCTCCCGGTACAACATCGATCCTACCCCCTTGGGGAGTCCGCAAGCCGGGGCAGGTTCATAATCGGAGCATGAGCCTTGGGCCTCCAGAGGGAAGCGGGCGGCTGCGGCGCGAGCGGCTGCGCACCGCGCGCCTCTACTTCTGCTGCGAGGCGCGGCCGCGCGGCGACGATCCCGAAGCGCTGCTGCGCTCCGCCCTCGGCGGCGGCGTCGACATCGTCCAGATCCGGGAGAAGGAGCTGGGGAGGGCCGAGATCGAACGATCCGCCGCGACCTTCCGACGCGTCTGCGACACGTACAGCACCCTCTTCATCGTCAACGACGATCCCGATCTGGCCCGCGCCTGCGACGCCGACGGCGTCCACGTCGGCCAGGACGACACCTCGGCCGAGGAGGCACGGGAGCTGCTGGGGCCCGACGCGATCATCGGTCTCTCGACCCACTCCGAGGAGCAGATCGCCGCCGCCGCCGAGCGCCCGGTCGACTACATCAGCGTCGGGCCGATCTGGGAGACGCCGACGAAGGCGGGCCGGCCTGCGGTCGGGCTCGAGCTCGTCACCCATGCCGCGGCGAACGCGACCCATCCGTTCTTCGGGATCGGCGGGATCGACGCGACCAACGCCGAGCAGGTGGTGCTGGCGGGAGCGCGGCGGATCTGCGCCGTGCGGGCAATCCGCGACGCCGCCGACCCCGGCGCGGCCGCCGCCGAGCTGCGCCGCTCCTTCCTCGCCGCCGAGGGCGGCGCTCGCGGCGGCCAGGACGTGCTGCCGGACCAGCCGGCTCCGTGGCGGGGCGTGGCGCCCGGTGGCTGAGGAGCGCCAGAAGCGCAAGCAGCGCGGCACCGACCCGATGGCGCGCGGCTACGCCCGCGCCGAGGAACGCAACCAGGCCGCACGCGAGGCGCTGGCGCCACTCGCCGAGGGCGAGCGGCCCAGGGTGGTGACGATCGGCGCCGTCGTCGCCGGACTGATCGCGCTCTCGATCGTCGCCGGGTACGTGGCCGGGGTGAAGGTCAACGGCCAGACGCCACGGCTCCCCCAGGTGCTGGCACCGGCGCTGATCATGGGCGTGATGTCGTGGGGGATGTGGCACGCCCGCTACTGGGCGGTGCTCGGCTTCCAGCTGATCCTCGTCTTCCTCATCTTCAGCGCCGTCTACGGGCTCGCCCTGCAGGCGGCGACCGTGGGCCAGTTCGCCGCGACGCTGGGGCTGCTGGCCGTCGCCGGCACCTTCTTCTTCTTCATGGTCAAGGCGATGGCGCGGATCCAGATGCCGCAGCGCCTGCCACGCGAGTGACCACTAGGCCGATCGGGGGGATCTACAAGTGGCCCTCCGGGCCGGCTCCGGCACTCCTATAGGCTCAGCGACCGATGGCTGATTCCTTCGACACGATCGTTATCGGCGGTGGCCCAGGCGGCTATGTGGCCGCGATCCGCGCCGCGCAGCTCGGCCGCAAAGTCGCCGTCGTCGAGCGCGACAAGGCCGGCGGGCGCTGCCTCAACTACGCCTGCATCCCGGCCAAGACGATCCTGCGCACGGCGGAGATCTACGCCGAGGCCAAGGGCAGCGCCGACCTCGGCGTCGTCGCCAAGGACGTCTCGATCGACTGGGACGCGCTCGGCAAGCGCCGCGCCGCCGTCTCGGATTCCCTCTCGAGCGGGGTGAAGATGCTCTGGGACAAAAACAAGATTCCGACGATCGAGGGCGAGGCCTCCCTGACCCCCGAGGGCAACGTCAAGGTCGGCGACGGGGTCTACGAGGCCGGATCGGTGATCCTCGCCACCGGCTCGGTCGCGCTGCCGATCCCGGGCGTCGAGTTCGGCGGCCGCATCGTCGACACCTGGGGCGCCTGGTCGCTGCCGGAGCTGCCGAAGAAGATCGCGGTGGTCGGCGCCGGCGCCTCCGGCTCGGAGATCGCCTCCGCCTACGCCCGCTTCGGCACCGAGGTGATCCTGATCGAGATGCTCGACCAGATCCTCCCGGCCGAGGACAAGGACATTGCGAAGATCGTCGAACGCGTCTTCAAGAAACAGGGGATCGAGATCTCGACCGGCGCCCCGGTGGAAAACGTCGAGGCCGGCAAGAGCTCGGTCAAGTTCACCTACGGCGACAAGTCGGCCGAGGTCGACTACCTCTGCATCGCCGGCGGCCGCGTCGCCGACACCGGCCCGCTGGGCCTGAGAGAGGCCGGCGTCGAGCTCGAGGAGAACGGCAAGATCAAGGTCGATCCCTACGGGCAGACGACCAACCCCAAGGTCTTCGCGATCGGCGACCTCGTCAACCGCAAGGCGCTCGCCCACAAGGCCTCCGAGGAGGGCGTCGTCGCGGTCGAGAAAGCCGCCGGCGTCGAGACCCACCCGGTCGACCAGGAGCTGATGGTCGGCGCCACCTTCACCCACCCCCAGGTCGCCAGCGTCGGGCTCACCGAGGCCGCCGCCAAGGAGGCCGGGCACGAGGTCAAGATCGGCAAACAGAAAATCGCCGGCGAGGGCGCCGGCACCGTCTACGACGACAAAGACGGCCTGGTCAAGCTCGTGATCGACGCCAAGTACGGCGAGGTCCTCGGCGCCCACATCGTCGGCAACCGCGCCTGCGACATGATCGCCGAGCTGGTCGCGACGATGGCGCTCGAGGGTGGTTACCAGGAGCTCTCGCGGATCGTCCATCCGCACCCGACCGTCTCCGAGGCCGTGCTCGACGCGGCGCGGGCGGTCGACGGCTGGGCCATCCACGCCTGAGGCTCCTGCAAATCGGCGCATCTTGCTTGATTTTCGGAGCCTGAGATGAATCGAGCCACTTTCTATTTCGATTTGGGATCGCCCTACGCCTACCTCGCGGCGGAGCGGATCAGCGGGCTGTTCACGGAAGCGGGGCTGGAGCAGCCGGAGTGGCAGCCGATTCTGCTCGGCGGCCTCTTTCAGCACTTCGGCCGCGACTCCTGGGGCAACGGGCCCGAGCGGGAGGCGGGGATGGCCGAGGTCGAGCGCCGCGCCTCCGCCTACGGGCTGGCGCCGATCGTCTGGCCCGACCCCTGGCCCGGCAACACCCTGACCGCGATGCGGGTCGCGACCTTCGCCAAGCAGACCGGCCGCACCGTCTCCTTCTCCCTCGCCGCCTTCCGCCAGGCCTTCGCCGCCGGCCGCGACCTGACCGACCCCGACAACGTGATGATCGCCGGCGCCGCCTGCGAGCTGCACCCGAAAGCGCTGCTGAAAGCGGTCCAGACCGAGATCGTCAAAGGCGCCCTGCGCGAGGCGACCGACGGGGCCGCGGCGCTCGGGGTCGAAGGCGTCCCCTCCCTCGTCGTCGGCGAGCAGGTCTTCTGGGGCGACGACCGGCTCGAGGAAGGGCTGGACGCGGTCGCGGGCTAACCCCCCATTCGTCCCGCTCTGCCGAGCCGCGCCTGTCGAGGCGGCGATTTCCATGAACTAATGTGGCGCTCGATGCCTGACCTTCCCGACGCTGCCACCTGTTACGAGCTGCTGGCGCGAATGGCGCTGATCCGGCGCTTCGAGGAGGAGGCCGGGCGCCAGTACCAGCGCGCCAAAGCCGGCGGCTTCCTGCACCTGGCGATCGGCGAGGAGGCGACGATCGTCGGCACCACCTCGGTGATGCGCGACGAGGACTTCCTGATCGGGACCTACCGCACCCACGGCCACGCGATCGCCCGCGGCACCGATCCCAACCGGGTGATGGCGGAGCTCTTCGGTCGCGTCGACGGCACCAGCGGCGGCCGTGGCGGCTCGATGCACATCTTCGACGCCGAGAACCGGTTCATGGGCGGCTACGGGATCGTCGGCGGCAACCTGCCGATCGCCGCCGGCCTCGGCCTCGCCTCCCAGTACAAGGGCGAGGACTCGGTCACCGTCTGCATGTTCGGCGACGGCGGCACCAACACCGGCAACTTCGGCGAGACGATGAATCTGGCGGCGCTGTGGACGCTGCCGGTCCTCTTCCTGGTCGAGAACAACCTCTACGGGATGGGCACGGCGGTCGAGCGGCACTCGGCCCAGACCGACCTCTCGAAGAAGGCTGAGGGCTACGGGATCCCGGGGACGCGGGTCGACGGCATGGACGTCCTCGCCGTCCGCGAGGGCGTCGCCGAGGGGATCCGGATGGCGCGCGAAGACGCTCGGCCGACCCTGCTCGAGGCCTTCACCTATCGCTACCGTGGCCACTCAGCCGCCGACCCCGAGGTCTACCGCGAGCGCGAGGAGGTCGAGGAGTGGCAGGAGAAGGACCCGATCGAGAACTTCGCCAAGCGCTGCGTCGGGGCCGGCGTGCTGGGTGAGCGCGAGGTGCAGCAGGCGCGCGACACGGCCGAGGAGACGGTGCTCGCCGCGGCCGAGTTCGCCGAGGCCTCGCCGGAACCGCCGCTCGACACGATGTACGAAAGCCTCTACGCGACGACCGACCCGAGCGGCTGGTACGCGGTCGACGAGCGCAGCCCCGAGCCGCACCGCGGCGAGCGCGAGGAGTCGATGCCCGACACCGCGCGCGAGCTGGCCGAAGCCGGCGCGGCCTACGCCGGGCGGCCCGAAGGCCCACGTCCCAACCCGGCGCTCGAGGGCGACGCCCGAGAGGGCACCGCGCACAACGTCGAGGACTCCGGCGAGCAGGCGGTCAACGCTCAGGAGGACGAAGGCTGATGGCGACGCTGCGGATGCGCGAGGCCCTGCGCGACGCGATGGCCGAGGAGATGCGCCGCGACGAGGCCGTCTTCGTGATGGGCGAGGACGTCGGCGTCTTCCAGGGCGCCTTCAAGGTCACCGAGGGCCTGCTCGACGAGTTCGGCGAGCGGCGGGTGCGCGACACGCCGATCTCCGAGAACACGATCGTCGGAGCCGGCGTCGGCGCGGCGATGGCCGGCCTGCGGCCGATCGTCGAGCTGATGACCGTCAACTTCTCGCTGCTGGCGCTGGACCAGATCGTCAACCACGCCGCCGCGATCCCCTACATGTTCAACGGCCAGGCGAAGGTGCCGATGGTGGTGCGGATGCCCGGTGGCGGCGGGCACCAGCTCGGCCCCACCCACTCCCACAGCTTCGAGGCCCTCTACCTCCAGGTCCCCGGCCTGCTGGTCGCCTGCCCATCCACCCCGGCCGACGGCAAGGCGCTGCTGAAGACGGCGATCCGCGACGACAACCCGGTCATCTTCATCGAGCACGAGAGCCTCTACGGCGTTCGCGGCGAGGTGCCGGAGGGCGATGACCACGTACTGCGCTTCGGCGAAGCGGCGGTGCGGCGCGAGGGCGGCGACGTGACGATCGTCGGCATCCTCAAGATGGCCCAGGTGGCCGAGGAGGCGGCGCGCACGCTTTCGCACGAGCACGGCATCGAGGCCGAGGTGATCGACCCGCGGACTCTGCGCCCGCTCGACCTCGACACGATCCTCGACTCGGTCCGCAAGACCAACCACGCGGTGATCGTCGAGGAGGGCTGGCCGCACGGCGGCGTCGGCGCCAACCTCTCGACGCTGATCACCGAGCAGGCCTTCGACGACCTCGACGCGCCGGTACAGCGAGTGACCGGCGCCGACGTCCATATGCCGTACTCGAAACGGCTCGAGCAGGCGGCGATTCCGCATGAGGAGCATGTGGTGAGCGCGGCCCTGGCGACCCTGGAGGGATCGATCTAATGACCGACATCGTCATGCCCCGCCTCTCCGACTCGATGGAGGAGGGGACGATCCTGGTCTGGATGAAGCAGGTGGGGGACGAGGTCGCGGTCGGGGACG
>JADGPJ010000011.1 GCA_017882505.1 Solirubrobacterales bacterium
CGCTCGGCGTGCTCGACGCAGAAGTGGTTCGAGAGTGCGGGGTGGTTGAAGAGACCGTCGCGTTGCGCGCTCGCGGCCGTCTTCCACCAGTTCTCGACGGGGATGCCGGCCAGCGTGTCGGCGAGCACGAGGCTTCGCACGCGATCACCGTGCTGGATCGCAAGCCCCATCGCGGCGCAACCGCCCATCGACTGCCCGACGACGTGCGCGCGCTCGACACCGAGGTGGTCGAGGATGGCGAGCAGATCGCTCGTTGCGGTGCGCGGATTCGCGAGCCCGTGATCGTTCGTCGACAGGCCGAAGCCGCGTTGGTCCCACACGACGACGCGGTAGTCGTTCGCGAACGCGGGAACCTGTTGGAACCAAATCCCGTGGTTGCCCCCGGCGCCGTGCCCGAGCACGACCACGGGCGCGTCGACCGCGCCGTAGGTCTCGAAGTAGACGTCGTCGCCTTGTCGCGACAGGAAGTCGCTCGATTGCGCCTTCGTCATGCGGCTACGACCTCGCCGAGTTCACGCGCTACCAGCCGCGCGCGATCCACTCGTCGAGATGCGTTGACTCGCTCGCGATCGTCGTGTCGAGCCCGTGGCCGGGGAGTACGAGCGTGTCGGGGGGCAAGGTGAACAGCCTCCGGTCGATCGACTCGATGATCGTGTCGAAGCTCGCGTCCTCGAACGTGGTGTTGCCCGGGCCGCCGGGAAACAGCGTGTCGCCGCTGAACACGATGGGGTGGCCTTCGAGCAGGAAGCAGGTCGAGCCGGGCGTGTGGCCCGGCGTGTGGATCGTGCGCAGACGGAGGTCTCCGACCTGAATCACGTCGTCGTCGGGGATCACGAAGTCGTAGCTCGGCAGCATCTTCGCGTCTTCCGCGGCGATGCCGACTTCGATCCCGGCGTCGCGCATCTGGGTGACCGCCTGGATGTGATCGAAGTGGCCATGGGTGGTGAGCACGCGTCGGACGCCGGTGCGGCGCGAAACGTCGAGGAGGAGCTCGTGCTCGTTCGCGGCGTCGATGATCACCGCGTCACCGTTGCTCTTGCTCCGCAACACGAAGACGTTGTTCTCGAACGGCCCGACCACGATCTTCTCGATACGCACGTCGGAGGTCTCATAGTGCGGCAACAGCGTCATGACCATGACCGAAGGCTACTGCCGCGCCCCGGAAGATGGCCATGGAACATGGGCGGAGTTTATGGCGACCGATGCCCTGGGAGTGGTTCCGCTTATAAAGGATGTGACGTTCGAACAGGGTGCGTCTTTGCTCGTCAACCCGCTCACCGCTTGGGCTCTTTTAAGCATCGCCAAAAAAGAAGGACATCACGCCTTGGTGCAGACCGCGGCGGCCAGCGCTCTAGGGCAAATGATCGAGCGGCTGGCGCGGCGATGGAAAATGGTGTCCATCAATATCGTCCGGCGGCGGGAGCAGGTCTGTCGGCATCGCAGGGCGACGTCCGCCGGACAGCACGACGACCATTTTCACCATGCGGCCGCCCACTCAGACTCCCCTGGGAGGGCCATTCTGTCGGGCCGAAGAATTTCGCACACTTCCGGTCAGGCATTCCAGCGAGAACTTCCGGGACTCTCGTGGGCCGATTCGTGGTCTCTTTCCCCTGACGCTCATCGGATTGGCGGGTCACTCTTGAGTACGGACAAGGGAGCCTGCAATGTCATCTACCTGGAAACGGTGCCTGCGAGTACTTGACCATGGAGGCGGGTCCAAGGATGCCGGCTCCAGGCAACGCATGCAGGGGCCCTCGATGCTGAGGGGAAAGCGGAGGCGGAAGGCGTAGCCGCCGCTGGGGCGGGAGATGTCGAGGCGGGTATCGAGGGTTTCGGAGGTCGTCGCATAGGCCTGTCCGCCCAGTTCCAACGGCTCGATCCGAACCGGGAGGTCGATCCGCTTTCCCTCTCCGTATGACAGCGTCAGGCGCGAGAGGTCGACGATCGTGGTGGGCGTTTGTTTCATGGCGACTCCTCCAGCTGCGACGAGACTTACGATGGACACCCTCACGACGAGATTACGAAATGGGTCAATTCGACTGGACACCCGAGATCTACCTGGAGCGAATTCGCTCCCAGCTCCCTCGCTATGACGAGCTGCAGGATCAGGCGGTTGCCGCGATTCCCTTCCCGCCTGACCGGGTCCTGGAGCTGGGGATGGGGACCGGCGAGACGACCCGCCGCCTGATCGAGGCCTACCCGGACGCTTGGGTCATCGGCCTCGACTCCAGCCCCGACATGGTCTTCCGCGCCCGCAAGACCTACGACGACGTCCAGCTGGCCCGGATGGAGGACCCGCTGCCCGACGGGCCCTGGGACCTCGTCATCTCCGTCCTCTCGATCAACCAACTCGACGATGAGAAAAAGCGGGCGCTCTTCCGCCGCGTCAGGGACCATGCCCGCTCCCTCGTCATCGGCGACCTTTTCGAAGGCAGCCAGCTTGCCGACCTCGTCGAGTGGAGCGGTGGCGAAATCACCTGGCAATCCGGAGACCTGGCCGTGATTCGCGCGACCTACTGAGCGCAAGCTTCGGTCACTGAGCACCCGAACCGGCTACCATCTCGCGTCCGATGGCTGTCCCGAAGAAGAGAACTTCCAGCGCACGGCGCGACAAGCGGCGCGCCAACCACAAGGCTGCGACGCCGCGGTTGAACAGCTGTCCTCGCTGCCACAGCCCGCGGCTCCCGCACCGGGTCTGTCCCACCTGTGGCACCTACGCCGGGCGTGAGGTCATCACTCACAAAGTCGCCGAGGCTCCGGCGGCACCCCGCACCGACTCCGAGTAGCCGTGGCGCCTGGGCGCGGGGTGACGGTCGCCCTCGACGGTTACGGGGCTGAGCAGGGATTTGACGTACTCGCCGAGGGCGCGAAGCTCGCCGCCGCCGATGGGATCGCCGTGCGCGTGTTCGGGCCCGAGCAGGCCTTGGGCCTCAATCGGGTCGAAGGAGTCGAGGTGGTGCCCACCACGGAGTGGATCGGCAACGACGAGGACCCCGTCGCCGCGGTGCGGGCCAAGAAGGAGGCCTCGGTTGTGCGGGCGGCGCGCGAGGTCGCCGAGGGGCGCGCCGAGGCGATGGTCAGCCCCGGCTCGACCGGTGCGACGATGGCGGCGGCGACCTTCGGGCTGCGGCGGCTGAAGGGCGTGCAGCGGCCGGCCCTGGCGGTGCAGGTCCCGGTCCCGGGCAAACCGGTCCTCCTCCTCGACGTCGGCGCCAACGTCGAGGTCCGCGCCCAGCATCTGGTCCAGTTCGCCTTCCTCGGCGCGGCCTTCAGCGCTGCCGTCCTCGACGTCGATCGCCCGACGGTCGGCCTGCTCACGGTCGGCGAGGAGTCCGGCAAGGGTCGCGACGAGGTGGTCGAGGCGCACCGGCTGCTCAGCGCCGCCGAGGGCATCGAGTTCGCCGGCAACGTCGAGGGCCGAGATCTCCCCGCCGCCAAGGTGGACGTCGTCGTCACCGACGGCTTCACCGGCAACGTCGCCCTGAAGCTGCTGGAGGGGACCGCTCGCGCGGTCGCCACCGCGGTCGGCGACGCTGCCCGCTCCAACCCGATCGCCTCGCTCGGCGGCCTGCTGCTGAAACCGGCGCTGGGCAGCCTGCGCCGCGAGCTCCACCCCGACACCACCGGCGGCGCGATCCTGCTCGGCCTGCGCGGCGTCGCCGTCGTCGGCCACGGCAGCTCCGGCGCCGAGGGAATCGCCAACGCGGTCCGCCTCGCCGCCCGCTGCGCCGAGGTCGACGCGGTCGGGCGCACGGCGGCGCTGTTGCTCGAGGGCGATGCCGGCCGCGGCGCCTTGGCGGCCGAGGATGGCGCGTGATAGGAAAGAGCGGATGAACCGTGACGACGTCCTCACCCTCGTTCGCGAGCACCTCGCCGAGGAGCTCGAAGTCGACATCGCCCGGATCTCCGAGCAGAGCCGCTTCAAGCAGGACCTCGACGCCGACTCGCTCGACCTCTATGAGCTGGTGATGGAGCTCGAGGACCGCTACGGCGTCGCCGTCTCCGAGGAGCAGGCCTCGAGGATCGAGACGGTCGGTGACGCCGTCGGCTTCGTGGTCGAGCACGCGCCGGCCTAGGGCATCCGCTCAGTGGCCGCGGACCCCACCTCGGCAGTCGCGGCCCTCTCGGCGCTGATCGGCGAGCTGCCGGCGGAGCTGCGCGAGCAGGCGCTCACCCATTCTTCGTGGACCGAGCGGCGGATCGACTCCTTCGAGCGGCTCGCCTTCCTCGGCGACAGCGTGCTCGGGCTCTCGGTCGCCACCGATCTCTTCGAGCGCTTCGACGCGACCGACTCGGGCGGCCTGACGAAGATCCACAACCAGGCCGTCAGCGGCGTCTCCTGCGCCGAGGTCGGTCGCCAGCTCGGCGTCCCCGAGATGCTGCGCGCGAACGAGCCCGACGACGTCACCGCCGCGATCCCGGCCGAGATCCTGCTAGATGGCGAGAGGCCGCTGCCGGAGGCGACCGAGGCGCTGATCGGCGCCTGCTATCTCGCTTTCGGCTTCGAGCGCACCGCGGTCGCGGTGGCGGCGGCGTTCGAGCCTCGGATCGAGCTCGCGGCCGAGACCAGGATCGACTTCAAGTCCGCTTTGCAGGAGCTTTTGGCGCGTCGCGGGGCGCGCGTAAGCTACGAGGTGATCGCGGCCACGGGACCCCCGCACCGGCGCACCTTCGAGGTGGCGGCGATCGTCGATTCCGAGCGGGTCGGGTCGGGCGAGGGGCGCAGCAAGAAGGCGGCCGAGCAGATCGCCGCCGAGCAGGCGCTGGCGCAGCTCGGTGGCTAGGCACGAGACGGGCGTCGCGTCCGACCCAACCGCGAGGCTGGAGCTTCCAGGAGTGAGGAGCGGACCATGTATCTGAGATCGATCACGATGAAGGGGTTCAAGTCGTTCCCCGAGCGGGTGAGCCTCGAGTTCTCGCCCGGCGTCAGCGTGATCGTCGGCCCCAACGGCTCCGGCAAGTCGAACATCACCGACGCCGTCCTCTGGGCGCTGGGAGAGCAGAGCCCGGGAGCGATCCGCGGCGCCTCGATGCAGGACGTGATCTCCGCCGGCGGCAAAGGCACCGGTCAGCGCCGCGCCGCCGAGGTCGAGGTCGTGATCGACAACTCCGACGGCCGCGCCGCGACCGAGTTCTCCGAAATCGCCGTTCAGCGCCGGCTCGATCGCGCCGGTGAGGGCGTCTACCGGCTCAACGGCGCCCGCTGCCGGCTCGCCGACATCACCGACGTCCTCTCCGACACCAACCTCGGCCGCGAGATGCACTCGGTGATCAGTCAGGGCCGGGTCGAGACGATCGTCCACTCGAAGCCGCGCGAGCGCCGCCTCCTGGTCGAGGAGGCCGCCGGCCTTGGCAAGCACCGCAAGCGCCGCCGCCGGGCCGAGCTGAAGCTGCGCGCCGCCCGCGACAACCTCGACCGCGCCCTCGACGTCGAGCGCGAGGCCCGCGCCCGCCTGCGCCCGCTCAAGCGCCAGGCCGAAGCCGCCGAGCTCGGCGCCCGGATCGAGCGCGACGAGCTCGGGCTGCGCGGCAGGCTGGTCTCCGAGGAGCTCCGCTTCGGCGCCGATCGGGCCGCGGCCGCGGCGAAGGCGGCGACCAAGGCTCGCGCGACCAGGACCAAGCTCGAGGAGCGCCTGGTCGAGGTCAGCAAACGCCGCCGTGAGGCCGAGGAGCGCTTCGCCGCCCGCGACCGCGAGCGCACCCAGGCCTGGGGGGTGCTGACCAAGCTACGCGGTGAGCAGGAGCGGGTCGCCGTCCGCGTCGCCGGCCTCTCCGGTCGCGAGACCGAGCTCGAGGCACGCCTGGAGGGCATTCGCGGCGAACTCGGGCCGCTGACCCTCGACATCGGCGCCAGCGGCGCCCCGGCCGAGCGCGCGCGCAAACTGGGGCAGGAGCTCGCCGAGGTCGACGCCGGCTTGAAGACCGCTGTCGACGGTCTCGCCGTCGCCCGCTCCGACGCCGCCGCCGAGGCGGCGCGCGAGGCGGCGCTCGGCGACGTCCGCGGCGGTGCCGAGCGCGCCTCCCGTCACGCCCGCCGCGCCGAGGGCCTGCTCGGCGAGCGCCACCGCGAGGCGCTGCGCCAGCGCGTGGCCGCCGGCGAGGAGCTGCTCGACGATGTTCGCGCCGCGCTGGCGGCGATCGAAGGCGTCGGTGCCGCGATCCGCGCCCGGGTCGAGCGGACCGAGCGCAAGGTGGTCGGCGGCGAGGGCGACGGCGACGAGATCGCCGATGAGATGCGCGCCTGCTCGCAGCAGGAGTTCGAGCTCCAGGCCGAGATGAAGGCGGCGTCCGACGAGCTGACCAAGACCGAGGTCGAGGCCGCCCACCTCGGCGACCGCCGGGCCGAGGCGGAGCGGGACCTGGCGGCGATCGCCGAGCGCCTCGGCGAGGAGATCCCGCCGGCCGAGGAGGCGCTGAGCGAGGAGGAACGGGCCGAGATCGACCGCCGCCTCGAGCGCCTCGAGCGCCGCCGCTCCCAGATCGGCCCGGTCAACCCGCTGGCCGAGCGCGAGTACGACGAGGCGCGTGAGCACGTCGAGAGCCTGCAGGGCCAGCGCGAGGACACCGAGCGGGCGATGCGCGAGCTGGAGTCGCTGATCCGCGACATCGACAACGAGATCGAGCGCGCCTTCGAGCAGACCTTCGAGGCGACGGCGAAGAACTTCGAGGAGATGGTCGAGCACCTCTTCCCCGGCGGGCGCGGCCGCCTGCGCAGGGTCAGCCTGCGGCCGGTCCGCGACGAGGAGCGCCCGAGCGGTGAGCAGGAGGCAGCGTCCGACGCCGAGCCGGAGCCCGAGGTCGAGGAGGAAGAGGAGCGCGACGAACTCGGGGTCGAGATCGAGGTAACCCCGGCCGGCAAGTCGACCCGCAAGCTCTCGTTGCTCTCGGGCGGCGAGAAGTCGCTGGTCGCGCTGGCCTTCGTCTTCGCGGTCTTCCTCGCCCGGCCCTGCCCCTTCTACATCCTCGACGAGGTCGAGGCCGCCCTCGACGACGCCAACATCGACCGCTTCCTACAGCTGATCCGCCGCTTCTCCGACCGCGCCCAGTTCGTCATCGTCACCCACCAGAAACGGACGATGGACGCCGCCGACGTCCTCTACGGAGTCAGCATGGGCGGCGACGGCGTGACCAAGGTCGTCTCCAAGCGTCTGCCGCGGGACACCGCCGCCGAAGAGGTCGACGAGGACGAGGGAGAGGCCACCGGCGGCACCCTCTCCGCCGTAGCCTGAGCGCAACCCTTCCGGGATATCTGGGCTGAGTCCCGGTCAGTACCCTCCGCCTGGGAGGGAGGATCCAATGGCACAAAGCCACATGGACAGGCTGACGTCCTTCGACGCGTCGTTCCTGGCCAACGAGAGAGCGAACGGACACATGGCGATCGGCGCGCTGCTGATGTGCGCCGGGAGCCCACCCTCCGACGAGGACTTCCTCGCCCACATTCGCAGCCGGGTTCACCAGCTGCCGCGTTTGCGCCAGCGCCTGCTCTACCCACCGCTGCGCCTCGGGACGCCGTTCTGGGTCGACCACCACGACTTCGACATCCACCGGCATGTGCGCCGGATCGCCCTGCCGGCACCCGGTACCGAGGCGCGGTTCCGGGAGCTGGTTGGAGAGCTTCTGGCGCCTGCGCTCGATCGCTCCCGGCCGCTCTGGGAACTGATCCTGGTCGAGGGGTTCGAGGACGACCGTTTCGCGATCGTCTACAAGACCCACCACGCGATGGCCGACGGGATCTCGGCCGTCGACATCGGCATGCTGCTGTTCGACGTCGAGCCCCGCTCCGAGCCGGCCCGCGACGAAGCACCGTGGTCGCCGGCGAAGGCCCCTTCCCGGCTGGCGCTGCTGAGGAGGGCGGGCTCCGGGGTCGCCGCAACGATCGCCCGCCTCGGTCGCTGGCTGCGGCGAGCGATCCGCCAGCCGCAGCAGGCGCGCAGGCGCGCCGCCGACGGTCTCGCCGGCCTCTGGGAGGTGACCTGGAACCTGGCGCGGCCGGCGCCGGAGGTCCCGTTCAACACCGAGATCGGGGCCGCCCGCAGCTTCTGCTGGGCGAACTTCGATCTGGCCGAGTTCAAGCGGATCAAGAACGCCCTCGGTGGCACCGTCAACGACGTCTCGCTCGCCGTCGTCGCCGGGGCGCTGCGTCGCTGGCTGCAGGACCAGGACGTCCCCGTCGACGGGCTCGAGCTGAAGGCGCTGGTGCCGGTTTCGATCCGTACCGAAGACGAGCACGGCGAGCTCGGTAACAAGCTGACGGCGATGCGGGGACCGCTGCCGGTCGGGGTCGACGACCCGGTCGCTCGCCTGCGCACCGTCAGCGCGGCGATGGACGGACTCAAGGCCTCCAAGCAGCCGCTGGGTGCGGAAGCCATCTGGGGACTCAACGACTGGTTCCGGGACTTCGCGCCGCCGCTGCTGCTCGGGCCGACCGCGGCGGTCAACTTCTCGACCCGGCTCTTCAACCTGCTGGTGACCAACTTCCCGGGCCCCCAGGTTCCCTTCTTCGTCCTCGGCCGCGAGCTGACCGCGATCTACCCGGTCGGGTTTCTCGCCCGCAGGCACGCGCTGGCGATCGCGATCCTCAGCTACAACGGCCAGGTCGGCTTCGGGCTGCTCGCCGATCCCGGCTCGCTGCCCGACGCCGAGCGGATCGCCGCACACCTTGCGCCCTCCGTCGAGGAGCTCCTTGCCGCCGCGCCGATAGCCTCCCCCGGCGATGGCAACGAGCTGGCAGGAGATGATCGACCTCGGTTCGCGCGTGAGCGCGAACGCCTCGACCGAGGCTGAGCCAGAGGCCGAGCGCCGCGGCGTCTTCAAGCGCCTGCGCGAGAGCCTCTCCAAAAGCCGTCAGGCGCTGACCGAGGAGATCTCGGCCAGCCTCTTCGACCGTATCGACGAGGAAACCTGGGAGCGCCTCGAGGAGGCGCTGATCCTCGCCGATGCCGGCGCGCCGACCACCGCCGCGGTGGTCGAACGGCTCGAGCACGAGGTCGACGCCGGTGAGGTTCCCGCCGACGGCGCCCTGGTCCGCGACCGCTTGATCGAGATCCTTGCCGAGGTCGCGGCGACCGGGCGGGCGCCGATCGACCTCAGCGGCGAGCCGGCGGTGCTGATGATGGTCGGCGTCAACGGCACCGGCAAGACGACGACGATCGGCAAGATCGCCTGGCACCTGAGCAAGGAGATGGGCCTCTCCGTCGTCCTCGCCGCCGGCGACACCTACCGCGCCGCCGCCGCCGAGCAGCTCGCCGAGTGGGCGCGGCGCGCCGGCGCCGACCTGGTGCGGGGCGAGGAAGGCGCCGACCCCGGCGCGGTCGCCTTCGACGCGATCTCCGCCGCCCGCGCCCGCGGCGCCGACGTCGTCATCGTCGACACCGCCGGTCGTCTCCATACCCAGAGCAACCTGATGGAGGAGCTTTCGAAGGTGAAGCGGGTGATCGCCAAGCAGATCCCCGAGGCGCCGCACGAGACACTGATCTCGATCGACGCCACCACCGGCCAGAACGGGCTGCGCCAGGCCAAGGTCTTCTCCGAAGCGGTCGACCTCGACGGCGTCGTGCTGACCAAGCTCGACGGCACCGCCAAGGGCGGGATCGCGCTGGCGATCGCCGCCGACCTCGGGATCCCGGTGAAACTGATCGGCGTCGGCGAGACGCTCGAGGACCTGCGCCCCTTTGACCCCGCCGAGTACGCCGCCGCCCTGCTGGCCGAGTAGCTGCCTTAAGCTGGACGAGCATGTTCGACCAGCTCTCAGACCGCCTCCAGTCGACCCTTTCCGACGTCCGCTCCCGCGGCAAGCTGAGCGAGTCCGACGTCGACGCGGCGATGCGCGAGATCCGCCTCGCCCTGCTCGAGGCCGACGTCAACTTCAAGGTCGTCAAAACCTTCACCAAGACGCTGAAGGAGCGCTGCCTGGGCTCCGGCGTGCTGAACAGCCTCGATCCCGGCCAGCAGGTGGTGAAGATCGTCAACGAGGAGCTGGCGGCGCTGATGGGGGGCACCGGCAGCGAGCTGGCGATGGCCCACAGCGGCCCGACGGTGATCCTGATGGCCGGCCTGCAGGGCTCGGGAAAGACCACCGCCTGCGCCAAGCTCGCCCTCCACTTCAAGAAGCTCAACAAGGACGTCGGCATCGCCGCCTGCGACGTCTACCGGCCGGCCGCGGTCGAGCAGCTGGTCACCATCGGCGAGCGCGCCGGCGCCCACGTCTACGAGCGCGGCACCGACGCCGACCCGGTCGATATCGCCGAGTGGGCGCTGCAGCAGGCGCGGACCGACCGCCGCGACGTCCTCATCGTCGACACCGCCGGGCGCCTCCACATCGACCAGGACCTGATGTCCGAGCTCTCGCAGATCCGCAAGAAGACGAAACCGCACGACGTCCTCCTCGTCGTCGACGCGATGACCGGCCAGGACGCGGTCGGGGTCGCCGAGTCCTTCGCCGAGGCGGCCGAGTTCGACGGCGTCGTGATGACCAAGCTCGATGGCGACGCCCGCGGTGGCGCCGCGCTCTCGGTCAAAGCCGTCACCGGCAAGCCGATCCTCTTCGCCTCGACCGGCGAGAAGCTCGAGGACTTCGACAAGTTCCACCCCGACCGGATGGCCTCCCGCATCCTCGGCATGGGCGACGTCCTCAGCCTGATCGAGAAAGCCGAGGCGCAGGTCGACGAGAAGCAGGCGCAGGACCTGCAGGAGAAGATGCGGAAGGACCAGTTCACGCTCGAGGACTTCCTCCAGCAGATGAAATCGGTGCGGAAGATGGGCCCGCTCAGCGGCATCATCGGGATGCTGCCGGGGATGGGAGCGATGAAACAGCTGAAGAACGCCGACATCGACGAGGGCGAGCTGGACCGCGTCGAGGCGATCATCCTCTCGATGACCCCGGCCGAGCGGGCGGAGCCGGGGATGATCAACGGCTCGCGCCGCAAACGCATCGCCAACGGCTCCGGAACGCGGGTTCAGAACGTCAACCAGCTGGTCAAGCAGTTCGACCAGATGCGGGTGATGATGCGCTCGATGGCCAACGGAAAGATGCCCGACGCGCAGCAGATGGCTCAGCTCAGCGGCGCCGCGCCGCGCCCGAAGGTCCGCAGGCGCTAACCTCTCGCCGCTCATGGCCGTTCGAATAAGACTTAGACGAGTGGGTTCCAAGAAGAACCCGATCTGGCGGATCGTCGTCGCCGACAAACGCTCCCCGCGTGACGGTCGGACGATCGAGACGATCGGTCAGTACAACCCGCAGACCAACCCGTCGCTGATCGAGTTCGACGAGGAGCGCGCGCGCCACTGGCTCGAGCACGGCGCCCAGCCCTCCGAGACCGTCGCGGGGCTGCTGCGCACCAAGGGCATCGCCGCCTCCGGCAGCTAGGGGCTGGGCGATGACCGAGCTGCTCGAGTTCCTCGTCAGGGCTCTGGTCGAGGATCCCGAGGCGGTGGTCGTCGAGGAGCTCGAGGAGGACGGTGACCTCATCTACGAGATCACCGTCGCCGAGGGCGATCTCGGCCGGGTGATCGGCAAAGGCGGCCGGGTTGCGAACGCGATCCGGACCATCGCCAAGGCGGCGGCCGTCAGGATCGATCGACGCGTCATCGTCGACATTCTTGACTGACCCCGGAGGCGAGTCCGCTCATGAAGCTGGACATCTTCACGCTCTTCCCTGAGGCCTTTAGCTGGTTTCAGACGCAGCGCTCGGTGACGAACGCGATCGCCGAGGGGAACGAGCTGCGGCTGTTCAACTATCGGGATACGACGCCGCTGAAAGCGGGGCAGGTGGATGATTCGCCTTATGGGGGTGGGGCGGGGATGGTGCTGCGGGTCGACGTGGTCGATGCGGCTCTGCAGGCCGCCTATCCGGACGGGGAGAGGCCACGGATAGTCCTGCTCTCGCCGACCGGCCTTCTGCTCGACGACCCGATCGCCGACGAGCTGGTCGCGGAGCCGCACGTGGCGTTGCTCTGCGGGCGCTACGAGGGCTTCGACGACCGCGTCCACCGGCACCTCGCCGACGACGAGATCTCAATCGGCCGCTATGTCCTCGCCGGCGGCGAGCTGCCGGCGATGGTCGTCGCCGACGTCCTGATGCGGAAGCTCCCGGGGGCGCTCGGCCACGCCGACTCCGCCGCCGAGGAGTCGTTCAGCCAGGTGCTGGAGGGAATGCCCGAGTACCCGCACTACACCCGGCCACCGGTCCACCGCGGCTGGGGGGTGCCGGAGATCCTGCTCTCCGGCGACCACGAGAAGGTGCGGCAGTGGCGGCTCGAGCGCAGCCGCGAGCGGGCCAAGCGCTACGAAGCCGAATCCAGTAACTAGGCGGCTATTTCGAGCGCTTCAATTTCTCCGCCTCGACCCGCTTCGCGGCGGCCTGGAGCGCTTTCTTCGTCGTCTTCGCGATCGAGGCGGCGGCTTCGGTTATCGCCTCGCCAGCGTCCTTGGCGGCGTCTTTCGCCTCGCCCTGGCTCTGCTTCGCTTCGTTCTCCTTGCGGGTCGCGGCGCCTTTCTTGGCGGCGGCGCTTCGCTCAGCTTTGCTCCGAGTTGCCATCAGGTGATCCCTCCGGTCGAGTCTGCCCACCATCCACGTCCCCGAAAGGGGTGGCTGGCAAACATCATGAGCGCTTCGGGGGAACCCGGCGTACGGCCCCTTTGGGCTACCATTCCGCGACCGCGCGGTTCCCGTACCTGGGTCCGGCGGTTTTTTCTCGCCAAATAATGAGCTCCGTAATCGACAGCATCGAGCGTGCCCAGCTAAGAGAGGGACTTCCCTCCTTCAGCCCAGGCGACCGCGTGCGCGTTCACTTCCAGGTGATCGAGGGCACGCGTAAACGTACCCAGGTCTTCGAGGGCGTCGTCCTGCGGCGCCAGGGCTCCGGTGCGCGAGAGACCTTCACGGTTCGCAAGCAGTCCTTCGGAGTCGGCGTCGAGCGGACGTTCCCGCTGCACTCGCCGAAGATCGAGAAACTCGAGGTCGCGGCGCGCGGTGACGTGCGACGGGCCAAGCTCTACTACCTGCGCGGCCGAATCGGCAAGGCCGCCCGCGTCGCCGAGCGGCGCTGGGGAATCGACGATGACGTGGTCGCGGCGCCGAAAGCGGCCAGCCCGGCCGCGCCCGCGGCGACCGACGCCGACGGCGTCAGCCAGGAGGAGGTCGTACCCGTCGAGGAGCCGGCCGAGCCCGAGGCGGCGACGGATAGCGATGTTGGGGCAGGCACGGACGCGGCAGCGCCCGAGGCAGGGGAGACCGAGGACAACGCAGCGCCCGAGGATGCCGAGGACGAGAAGCCGGCCGATGCCGCCGGCGACTCCGACGAGGACTCAGCGGCCTGAAACTCTCGATCCCGAAGCCGAAGGGCAAAGGCGGCGGGCTTGTCGAGTTGGTCGTCATCGTCGCGCTGGCCTTGGGGCTGGCGCTGGCGATCCAGGCCTGGGTCGTCAAGCCGTACCAGATCCCCTCGGAATCGATGGAGCCCACGCTCGACGTCGGCCAGCGGGTTCTGGTCAACCGCTTCCTCTACAACTTCACCGACCCGTCGATTGGAGACATCGTCGTCTTCCACCCGCCGGCCGGCGCCGACAGCGGCACCGAATGCGGAGTCGAGCCGAAAGCCGGCGAACCGTGCCCGAAACCGACCACCGCCGAGTCGAGTCAGAACTTCATCAAGCGGATCGTCGCCCTGCCCGGCGACACCCTCTCGATCAAGGAAGGCCACCCCGTGGTCAACGGGGTCGAGAAGAAGAACGAGCCGTACATCATCCCCTGTGGCAACGCCGGCGCCTGCAACCTGGCGCGGACGATCAAGATTCCACCCGACCACTACTTCATGATGGGCGACAATCGTGGAGCCAGCGACGACAGCCGCTTCTGGGGACCCGTCCCCCGCGAATGGATCATCGGTGAGGCCTTTGCCACCTACTGGCCACCCGACCGCCTCGGCACCCTCTAAGCCGAAGTCCCACCGTCGCAGGCTGGCGCGCAGCCGCCGCCTCTTCGCTTTTGATCGCGGTCTCCAGAGCAGGTTCGTCGCCGGCGCCGACGAGGCCGGTCGCGGCTGCCTCGCCGGGCCGCTGGTCGCCGCCGCGGTCCTGATCGACTACGAGCGGCTCTCGAATTCCGACCGCCGCGCCCTCGCCGGGCTGCACGACTCCAAGCAGATGACCGTCGAGCGACGGTTGGAGATGTTCCCCTGCGTGTTGCGGGCCGCCGAGCGGGTCAGCGTCGTGATCCGCTCCGCCGCCGGCATCGATCGCCGCGGGCTGCACGTGACCAACCTCGAAGCGCTCTCCAACGCGCTGGAACGGCTGGCGCCGGAGGAGAGTGCGATCAGCCTCGTCGATGGCTTCGCGCTGCCGCGTTGCACGGTGCCGCACCGGGCGGTGGTCCAGGGCGACGCCACCAGCGCCGCGATCGCCGCCGCCTCGGTGATCGCCAAGGTCACCCGCGACCGCTACATGCACGAAGCCGCGCTCGAGCACCCCGGCTGGGGCTTCGAGGAGCACGTCGGCTACTCGACCCCCGAGCACCGCGCCGCGATCGACACGCTCGGGATCTCACCGCTGCATCGCAGGTCTTTTCAGTCCGTCGCCTACACGCAACTGGGACTCACCGGCTAGACAGCGTCGGCCGGCTCGCGGCGCGGTCCTCGCGCCCACAACAGGACGATCCCGACGCTGGCGAGGGCACCGAGCACCGGCACGGCCCGCCGGGCCGCGACCGGCGGCAGCACGAGCTCGAACAGTGGCGCCTCGTCGCCGATCCGATCGCCGAGGGGTCCCAGCGGGCAGTCGCCGTGATTGACGGCGACGATGCCGGCCTCACCTATCAGTCCGGCCACCGCGGGCTTGAGCAGTGGATCGCGGCGTCCCGTCAGAGCGCACCACCAGACGTAGGCGATCGAGCTGAGAAAGACGGCGGCGATGGCGGCGTGGAACGAGCGCCAGGCGAGGATGGCGGGGGAGAGCCGCTTACTGGTGCGGCAGGTCATGCGTCGCGACTCTAACGACGCCTAGAAGGCGGCGCGGATGTGCTCGACGTCGAGTACGCGCCCGGCGCGGTCGACGGTGACGCCGACGGCGTCGAAGCGGATGTCGTCGTAGGGAGGGGTGCGGCGGCGCTCGGCCATCCAGGCGGTGGCAAGGCGCCTGACCCGCTGCTGCTTGCGGCGATCGACCGCGAGGACGGGACGCTCGGGTCCGAAGGTGGCGTTCTGGCGCCCGGCCTTGACCTCGACGAAGACGAGCGCCCGGCCGTCGAGGGCGACGATGTCGAGCTCGCCGTGGCGGGTGCGGGCGTTGCGCTCGACGATCTCCCAGCCTGCGGCGAGCAGGCGGCGGGCGACCGTCTCCTCGGCCCTGGCGCCGGTTCTCTGGCGGGGGTCGGTCATCGGCCGGGACGCTAGGTGGCGGCGTTGACCCAGACGCGCGTAAGCCGTTCCAACATTGATCCGACTTCCGCGCCACTTGCGCAACCTCGCTCCGTAGCGTCGAATCCGTGCTCGCCACCGCCCGGACCTTCACCCTCGACGGCATCTCCGCCCGCCCGGTCCGGGTCGAGGTCGACGTCCACCGGGGCCTGCCCGGCTTCGCGATCGTCGGCCTGCCCGACGCGGCGGTCAGGGAGGCGCGGGAGCGGGTGCGGGCGGCGCTGGTCAACTGCGGTTTCGAGTTCCCGTTGCGCCGGATCGTCGTCAACCTCGCTCCGGCGAGCCTGCGCAAGGCCGGGCCGGGGATGGACCTGGCGATCGCCGCGGCGCTGCTCAGCGCCTCCGGTCAGCTCGAGTGGGAGGCGCTGTCGCAGGTGGCGCTGGCCGGCGAGCTGGCGCTGGACGGTTCGACCAGGCCGGTCAACGGGGCCCTGGCGATCGCCGAGGCGGCGCGCGAGGGTGGGGCGGAGGCGATCGTCCTGCCGGCCGAGAACGCGCCCGAGGCGGCGCTGGCGGAGGGGATCGACGTGGTCTCGCTCGACGGCCTCGGCCGGCTGCCGGCGTTGGCGACGGGCGAGTGGGAGCCGGAGCGCCCTGAGGCGCTGCCGCTTCAACTCGGGGCGCCGGCCGGCGCCCCCGATCTCGCCGACCTGCGCGGCCAGCCGCACCTGCGACACGCGCTCGAGGTAGCCGCCGCGGGGGGTCACAGCCTGCTGATGATCGGTCCCCCCGGCGCCGGGAAGTCGCTGGCGGCCAGCCGGCTGCCATCGATCCTGCCGCCGCTGGCCTCGGTCGAGGCGCTTGAGGTCGCCCGCATCGCGAGCGCCTGCGGCCGGCTCGGCGGTGCGACGCCGGGGGGCCGGCCGTTCCGGGCGCCACACCACACGATCAGCCCTGCCGGCCTGATCGGCGGCGGCACCCCGCCACGCCCCGGAGAGGCGACCCTGGCTCACCGCGGCGTCCTCTTCCTCGACGAGCTCTGCGAGTTCCGCCGCGACTCGCTGGAGGCGCTGCGAGCCCCACTGGAGTCGGGCGAAGTCTCGATCGCCCGGGCCGGCAGCCGGCGCAGCCTTCCCTGCCGCTTCATGCTGATCGCCGCCGCCAACCCCTGTCCCTGCGGCCGCGGCGAAGCCGACCCCGACTGCAGCTGCGCGCCGGTCTCCGTGCAGCGCTACCAGGGGCGGCTCAGCGGCGCCCTGGCGGATCGCATCGACATCCTCGCCGCGGTGCGCCAGCCTTCGGCGGCGGAGATCGGCGGCGGCGAGGGGGAGAGCTCGGCTGATGTGAGGGAGCGGGTGATCGCCGCTCGCGAGCGTCAGGAGCGGCGCCTGGGCCCGGGACGGTGCAACGCCGAGATGACGCCCGGCGAGGCCCGTGAGTGCGCCCTGCGGCCGCAGGCGGGGGCTCTGCTGGCGGAGCTCTACGCGCGCCAGCGCCTCAGCGGTCGCGCCCACGACCGGGCGCTGCGGTTGGCGCAGACGATCGCCGACCTGGCCGGCGCCGACTCGATCGGCGAGGACCAGATGGCACAGGCGTTGCAGTTGCGGAGGCGAGATCGTGGTTGAGCCGCACGCCTGTCCGGAATGCCTGCGCCGCTCCTGGCTGCTGGCCCTGCTCGGCCCCTACGTCGAGCGGATCGCGACCGGCTCGCCCGGCTCACGCTCACCTGAACTGCTGAAACTCTCCAACGAGGATCTGGTCGAGGTGGCCGCACCGAAAGTGGCCGCGCAACTGCTCGCCCGCGTCGAGGCGACACCGGAGCACCGCCTCGAGGAAGGGCTGGTTGCGGCCCAGTGCTGGGCCTGCTGCCGCCACGGCGACCTGTACCCGGCTTCGCTGCGGGACGCCGCCGACGCCCCCTGGGCCCTGATCGGCCGCGGCGACCCGACCCTGCTCGAAGGCCTCGAGCCGTTCGGGACGGTGACGATCGTCGGGGCCCGTCGCGCCACCTCCTACGGCCGCGAGATCGCCCGCGAGCTCGGGCGGGAACTGGCCAGCGCCGGGATGGTCGTCGTCAGCGGCCTCGCCTTCGGCATCGACGCCTGCGCCCACCGCGGCGCCCTCGACGGCGGTCGCACCATCGCGATACTCGGCTGCGGCCCCGACAACGCCTATCCCGCGGCCCACCGCTCGCTCTGGCGCCGCATCTGCGAAAGCGGCCTGGTGATCTCCGAGTTCCCCCCCGGCGCGGCCCCCTGGCGCTGGACCTTTCCCGCCCGCAACCGGATCATGGCGGCGCTCGCCGGGATGACCGTCGTCGTCGAGGGCGCCGCCCGCTCCGGCTCGCTGATCACCGCCGACCTCGCGGCGGACCTCGGCCGCGACCTCGGCGCCGTGCCCGGCCCGGTCACCTCGCGGGCGTCGGCTGGCCCCAACAACCTCCTCGCCGGCGGCGCCTGCCTGGTCCGCGACGCCCAGGATGTCCTCGACGCGATGCTGGGGCCGGGCACGACCAGCATCGAACGCTTCGGTCCCTCGCTCGACCCCGGCCTCGCCGCCGTCCTGGCCGCGGTCGACGCCGGCGAGTCCAGCTGCGACGCCGTCGCCGCGACCCTCGGCCTCCCCGGCCCCGAAATCGCCGCCACCCTCGCCCGCCTCGAGCTGCTCGGCTACGTCTCCTGCTCGCCGATGGGGGTCTATTCGAGGACGCTGCTGGCGTCGCCGTCCGAGACCGCCATCTAGGCTCCCCGGGTGGCCACGCGACCCGTACCCGCGGTGCTCTCGATCGCCGGCTCCGACTCCGGCGGCGGAGCCGGTATCCAGGCCGATCTCAAGGCCTTCGCCCGCTGCGGCGTGCACGGGATGACGGCGATCACCGCGATCACCGCGCAGAACACGATCGGGGTCGAGATGGTCGAGGCGATCTCTCCCCGGATCATCGTGGCCCAAGTGCGGGCCGTCGCCGAGGACATCGGCGTCGACGCGGTCAAGATCGGGATGCTGGGGACGGCCGAGACGGTCGACGCCGTGGTCGAGGCGCTTGGCTACGTCGGCGCGGCGCCCGTCGTCCTCGACCCGGTGATGGTCGCCGAGAGCGGCGCCTCGCTGCTCGACGACGAGGCTTGCGCGGCGCTGGTCGAGCGGCTGCTGCCGCTGACCACGGTGGTGACGCCGAACATCCCCGAGGCCCGCGTGCTGACCGGGGCGGGGGAGGATTCGAGTCAGGAGGATCTGGCGCGGGGGATGCTGGCGCTGGGGCCGAAGTCGGTGGTCGTCACCGGCGGCCACAGCGAGCGTCTCGTCGACCTCTTCTTCGACGGCGAGGAGCCGGTCGAGATCCCCGGCGAGCGCCATTCCGATGGCGCCGCCCACGGCTCCGGCTGCACCCACTCTTCGTCCCTCGCGGCGTTCCTCGCCCGGGGCGCCAGCACCCTGCAGGCGGCCGAGGCCGCGCGCCGGGTCGCCTCGGCCGCGGTCGGCGCGGGCCTGCGGGACATCGGCAAAGGGCCCGGTCCGGTGGACGTCTTCGGCCTCACGGCCCAGGCTCGTCAGTAGATTTCCTCTATGACCACTAATGGCATCGCCACGAGGCTCCCGCGTCCCCGTTCCGCCACCGTCTTCGACGGCCCCGACCGCGCCCACTCGCGCGCCTACATGAAGGGCATCGGCTTCGACGACGACGCCCTCAGCCGGCCGACGATCGGGATCGCCAACACCTGGACCGAGGCGATGCCGTGCAACTTCCACCTGCGGGCCCTGGCCGAGCACGTCAAAGAGGGCGTGCGCGCCGCCGGCGGCACCCCGATGGAGTTCAACACCGTCGCGGTCTCCGACGGGGTGACGATGGGAACGCAGGGGATGAAGGCCTCGCTGATCAGCCGCGAGGTGATCGCCGACTCGATCGAGCTGATGGCCCGCGGCTACCAGTTCGACGCGATCGTCGCCCTCTGCGCCTGCGACAAGACGATCCCCGGCTGCGCGATGGCGCTGGCCCGGCTCGACGTGCCCTCGGTGCTGCTCTACGGCGGCTCGATCGCGCCGGGACACTGGCACGGGCGCGACGTCACCATCCTCGACATCTTCGAGGCGATCGGCGCCCACAACGCCGGCGACATGAGCGACGAGGAACTGCACGAGCTCGAGGGCGTCGCCAGTCCCGGAGCCGGCGCCTGCGGCGGCCAGTTCACGGCGAACACGATGGCCTGCGCCTTCGAGGCGCTCGGTATCAGCGCCGGCGGCTCGGCGATGGTCCCGGCCGAAGACGACGACAAGAACACCGTCGCCGAGAAAATCGGCGAGCTGGTGATCAAGGTCCTGGTCGACGACATCACCCCGAGCAAGGTGATCACCCACGACTCGCTGGAAAACGCGATCGCCTGCATCTGCGCCTCGGGCGGCTCGACCAACGGCGTCCTGCACCTGATCGCGCTCGCCCACGAGCTCGGCATCGAGCTGACGATCGACGACTTCGAGCGGATCTCGCGGGCGACGCCGCTCTTCGCCGACCTCAAGCCGGGCGGTCGCTTCGTCGCCACCGACCTCTACGCCGCCGGCGGCGTGCCGGTGATCCTCAAGCGCCTCGCCGACGCCGGCATCCTCCACGGCGACGCGATCACGGTCAGCGGCAGGACGATCGCCGAAGAGGCCGAGGCTGCCCAGGAGAAGCCGGGTCAGGAGGTCGTGCGCCCGCTCGACGATCCGCTCAAGTCCGAAGGCGGCCTGGCGATCATGCGCGGCAACCTCGCCCCCGAGGCCGCCGTGGTCAAGCTCGCCGGCACCGAGCGGCGACAGCAGACCGGGCCAGCCCGCGTCTTCGAGACCGAAGAGGCGTGCTTCCGTGCCGTCAAGGAGCAGAAGATCAATCCCGGCGACATCGTCGTGATCCGCAACGAGGGCCCCGTCGGCGGCCCAGGGATGCGGGAGATGCTGCAGGTGACGGCGGCGATCGTCGGCGAGGGCCTCGGCCAGAGCGTCGCGATGATCACCGATGGCCGCTTCTCCGGCGCCACCCGCGGCCTGATGATCGGCCACGTCGCCCCCGAGGCGGCCAAGGGCGGGCCGATCGCCGCGATCCGCGAGGGCGACGAGATCACCGTCGACATCGACGGCCGCCGCATCGACGTCGCCCTCTCCGACGAGGAGATCGCGAAGCGGATCGCCGAGTACGAGGTCCCCGAGCCGCTCTACACCCGCGGCGTCATGGCGAAGTACGCGGCGACCGTGTCATCCGCCGCTTACGGCGCCGTTACCAGCTGAGTCCGGCCCGTCCAGGAATTCTTCGAGTAAGGCGTTGAAACGCGCTGGCTGCTCGAGCTGCGGCAGGTGCCCGGTGCGCTCGAAGATCTCCAGCCGGGACTGGGGGATGCGGCGGTGGTAGCTGATCGCCGCGGCAGCCGGGATCACCCGGTCCTCCAGGCCCCATGCGACCAGCGTCGGCATCTCGATCGCCGCCAGGCGCTCGCGGACGTCGCGGCGGATCAACGCCGTCAGCGCCGGGCCGAAGGCGGGGCAGCGTGCCCCGCCCTCCAGCTGCTCCAGCAGCAGCTCAGCGCCGAGCCGGTTGGGGTAGCGGAAGAAGGGCGCCAGGGCGAGCTGGCGGCTGCGCGGGTGGGAGACGATCCAGCGGCCCCGATCAGCCACCGTGGGACCGAGTTTCTTCCAGGCGTAGGCGGTGATCGTCGCCCGCTCCTCGGGGTTCCAGGTGTTGATGATCCCGGCGGCGGAGACGAGCGCGAGGCGCTCGAAGCGCTGCGGGCGCTCCGTCACCGCCTCCACCGCGATGAAGCCGCCCATCGAGTTGCCGACCAGGGTCACGTCCTCCAGTCCCAGCTGTGCGCAGAAGTCGCGCAGGAGGCGGCCGTAGGCGGGCATGTCGATCTCCCACGCCGGCATCGGGCTGGAGCCGAAGCCCGGCAGGTCGAGTGCGATCGCGCGGTGAGCGCGCCCGAAGTGGGGGAGGTTTTCGAGCCAGTTCTGCCAGCAGCCGGAGATGCCGTGGACGAAGAGGATCGGCTGGCCCTCTCCGATCTCGACATAGTTGACCACCGACCCGGGCAGCTCGACGCTGCGGCGGTGCCGGCGCCAATCGATCCGCTTCCACTCCGGGTCCGGGTTTCCGTAGTCGGAGCCGGCGACGATGCGCGGGTCGCGGTCGAGCATCACGGCTACTGCGGCTCGCCCTTCTTCTTTCCCTCGGTGATCGTCCGCACCTCGCCGGCGTTGAGGAGCATTCTCGCGCCGTCGATCCGGGTCGCCTCGAAGAGCGGCAGTGACGCCGATTCGGCACCGGCGATCAGCCTCTTCACCTCGTCCCAGCCCTCCTGGACGGCAACGTAATGGTCGTCGCCGAAGCGAATGTAGGTCGTCATGGTCCGACCCTAGCCGAATGCTTTCGCGCCTCCCCGGGTAGGCGAGGCCAATCGCCCGACCAGAGGACGAGCCCCCCAGATACGATCGCCTGCGGATGAGACTCGACCGGCGGGCGAAACGACAGCTGTTCGCCTTCGCGGCGATTATCGGCGCCCTGTGCGTCTGGCTGCCGTCGAGCAGCGGCGCCGCGCCCGTCCCCGGCTGCCACTCGTTCGACAGCCAGGCCAGTGCCCAGGCCTACTTCATGGAAATGGGCGGCAGGCCCAGCAAGGCCGTCGGCCAGCTCGACAGCGACGGTGACGGCGTCGCCTGCGGGACCCTGAAGGGTCCCTATCAGGGCTACGCGACGATTGGCTACAACAAGAAGCACGACTTCTTCTACGGCGTCGTCTCGATGCCCGAAGGCGATTCCGGTAGCGGCGAATACCCCTGCTTGGTCGGCAACACCCACTTCCCCGACGCCCCCCGCCGGCTCAACGTCTACCTGGTCCGCCCGGGAGCGGATCGCCCGATCCTGCCGCAGCGTGGGCGCGGGGCCGAAGCAAAGCCGAAAACCGGCAAGCTGCTCTGGCGAGCGGACAAGAAGGTCGTCGCCAAGGGCCGCTACTACGTCGAATTCGAAGCCAAAGTGCAGTCGACCCCGTACGGCAAGAACCAGTGCCCGAGCTTCCGTTCGCGCGCGGTCCAACTGCCTTAGCTGCGTGCGTTTGGATCCAGGGCAGGAAAAGACCGCTCCTACGGTGGCCCTGCCAGTACTCGTCGTCGCCGTCGTGGCAAGGCTCTGCGCCCTTGGAGTTCACCAGAGCTGCTTCCATTTCGGGCCCTGCGCCCTGATCGGGTTGCTGGCGTTCGGCGCCCGGCCGTGGCCCGCCGGCGAGGCGGCTGTCCGAAGACTGCCGCGCCTGGCGCCTGCGGCGATGCCAGCGTTCGCTCTGCGCTGAAGGGGCTACGCTCTCCCGGCGATGGGCATTCCTCGAGCTGCTCCGATCTGTGCCTAGGAGGTTCTCCGCCCGTCTTCTGCTGGCCCTCGGTGCGCTCGCCGGCGCTTACGGGCTCTATTTGCGGAGCGGCGCCTATCGCAACGGCAATCGCCTCTTCTACCGAGATGGCAGGCCCAACCGCCTTGGCCGCGGAGTCGGGCGGCTGGAAGCGCTTCTGTACGGCTGCGGTGCCGGTCCTTCGTTCCTCGTCGCGCTGGAGACCACCGGTCATCGTTCGGGCAAGCCCCGGGTGATCCCGGTCGTGCTCGGCGAGTTCGGCGACGAGCAGTACCTGGTCTCGATGCTCGGCGAGCGCTCGCCATGGGTTCACAACATACGCGCCGCGGATGGCAGGGCGGCGATCAGGCATGGGAGCCGTCGCCAGGTCCACCTGGCCGAAGTGGCGCCCGAGGATCGTGCTCCCGTGATCAAGGCGTACCTCGGGCGGGCGCTCGGCGCTCGGCCCCACATCCCGGTCGACCACGACGCGCCGATCGAGGACTTCGAGCGGATCGCCGCGACCTACCCGGTGTTTCGCGTCGAGCCCCCGGGATGAGCCAGGCCGCCTACGCGTAGCCCATCCGTTCCAGCACCGGGATCTCGCGGATCTGCGGCGGCTGGAGGTGGTCCCAGAGGATGCCGCGGGGGCGCTCGTACTGGCGCTCGACTTCGATCACGGCGCGCGGAGTGGCGATCATGTCGCAGGGAAGGTCGTGCGAGGTGACCATCAGGTGCTGGCGCAGGATCTGGATCGGGTGCACGGTCGTCGCGACAGTGGTGTGGGAGTCGATCTTGCCGGCGTCGACGAGGATCCCGTACTCGAGGTCGTGGTAGCCGCCGCCTTTGCCGATCCGGGCGCCGCTGAGGTTGACCGCGACCGAGCCGCAGAGGACGAAGTCGATCTCCGGCAGCTCGTCGAGGGCGATCACGCGGCCGTGCTTGAGCGCGCCCTTGATCGTCGCCGCCTCCTTGACCGCCGCTTTCGAGAGCTGTTTCGGATCGAGGACGCGGAACGGGTGCGGGTCGCGCAGGCGTGGCACGGCCATGATCACCGTCTTGCCCTCGTCGAGGGCGATCCGCCGGGCGTGCGTCTGCGGCGAGTCGGGGTTGGCCTTGATCACCCGCGCTCGCTTCCAGAGCCGGTGCCCGGCGAGCTTCTCGG
This sequence comes from Solirubrobacterales bacterium, assembly GCA_017882505.1. Taxonomy (GTDB): domain Bacteria; phylum Actinomycetota; class Thermoleophilia; order Solirubrobacterales; family 70-9; genus VAYN01. The sequence goes on from JADGPJ010000011.1 coordinate 23,863, forward strand.
CCGCGAGCTTGGCGCCGGCGAAGTTCGGGATCCGCCCCTCGGCTCCGGGAAAGCGCGAAACGCCCTCGCGTTCCATCGCCTTCCAGACCTCCTTGCGGACCTCGTCCTTGGAGCGCATCGGCGAAAGATATCCGTCTCGGCTGCCGATAAGTCCGGTGCAGATGCGAACTTGCAGGCAAGACGGACATTCCAGCCGAATGATTCGAGTACCTAGACTCTCCGAAAACGAGTGCATGGCAACTCTGGGGAGAGCTGAACGCACCGATGGGCCGTAAGAGTCAGATCGCAGCAATCGTCGTCGTTCTCGTCGTCGTTCTGGTCGCGGGCGGCGCCTACGCGTATGACAGCTCGCAGAAGGACAAGATCGCCGACGGGGTGACGATCGCCGGCGTCGACGTCGGTGGCCTCAACGCCGAAGAAGCCGAGGCCGCGGTGCGCCGCAGGTTGCTGGCGCCGCTGCGCCACTCGCTCCAGGTCAGCTTCGACGGCGAAACCTGGGCGCTGCCCGGGGCGAAGCTGAAGGTCCGCGCCGACATCGGTGGCGCCGTCGAACGCGCGGTCGAGGAGAGCCAGGAAGGCGGCCTGCCGACCCGTCTCGTCCGCTACGTCACCGGCGGCGAAGTCGACGAGCCGGTCTCGGCCCAGCTCAGCTACTCCCAACCCGCGATCAACCGCTTCGTCCGCCGGGTCGCCGAGGAAATCAACCGCGAACCGCGGAACGCGACGGTCAGCCCCACCTCCGACTCGCTCGAAGTCGTCGCCGGCAAGAGCGGCCGCAAGCTCCGCGACGTCCTCCTGACCAAGGAACTCGAACACGCGGTCCTCAACGCCGACGCTTCCCACACCGTCACCGCGGTGGTCCACGAGACCAGGCCCGAGGTAACGACCAAGGACGTCGCATCCAAGTACCCCTCCTACCTGACCCTCGACCGCAGCACCTTCACGCTGCGGCTCTGGGAGGACCTGAAGCTGGCCAAGACCTACACGGTCGCGGTCGGCCAGGAAGGGCTGGAAACGCCCGAAGGCCTCTACGCGATCCAGGAAAAGGAAGAAAACCCCTCCTGGCACGTTCCCGACTCCGCCTGGGCGGGCGATCTCGCCGGCCAGGTGATCCCGCCCGGGCCCGCCGACCCGATCAAGGCGCGCTGGATGGGGATCTTTGAAGGCGCCGGGATCCACGGCACCGAAGAGATCGAATCGCTCGGCAGCGCCGCCTCCCACGGCTGCGTCCGGATGTCGATTCCCGACGTCGAAGAACTGTACGACCTGGTCGAAGTGGGAACTCCGATCTACATCGGCTAGCGGCGCGGATACTCGTCCTTGACCTGCTTGGTCTCCCCACCGCCTTGCGCAGGACGCCGGGGCAGCGGGGCGAAAGACACTTCGTGAACTGGGAAACGGCGCTGTCCGAGTACGACCGCGATCTCCGCGCCCGCGGCTCGGCGGAGCGGACCAGGCGCGCCTACGCGGTCGATCTCGCCGGCTTCGTCGAGTGGGTCGGGCCGCAGGGGCTCGACCCCGGCGACGTTCGCCACCGCGACGTGCGCCGCTTCGCCGCCGGGCTCTCCTCGGCCGGCGCGGCGCCGGCCACCGTCGCCCGCAAGCTGGCGGCGATCCGCGGCCTCTACGGCTTCCTGGTCCGCACCGAGCGCGCCGGCCAGAACCCGGCCGAGCTGGTCTCCAGCCCGAAGCGCTCGGAGAAGCTGCCGAAGGTGCTCTCGACCGAGCAGATGCGCTCGCTGCTGGAGCGGATTTCGGCTCGCACGCCGCTCGAGATCCGCGACCGGGCGATGCTCGAGCTCGCCTACTCGTGCGGGCTGCGCTGTGAGGAGATCGTCAACCTCGACGTCGGCGCGATGGATTTCGACGGCGAGCAGCTGCGGGTGCTCGGCAAGGGCTCGAAGGAGCGGATCCTGCCGGTCGGAGAGCCCGCCCAGCGAGCGCTGGAGCGCTACCTGGAGCGCGGCCGGCGGGCGCTGGCCACCGATCCGCGCGAGCCGGCGCTGTTCCTCTCCAAGAGCGGCCGCCGCCTCTCGAACTCCGATATCACCCGGCGATTGGGCCTCTGGACCCGCGAGGCGGCACTCGCCGCCGGCGTCTCGCCCCATTCACTTCGGCATTCCTTCGCGACCCACCTCTTGGAGGGCGGGGCGGATCTGCGTACGATCCAGGAGTTGCTCGGCCACTCCTCGATCTCGACCACCCAGGTCTACACCCGCGTCGACGCCGCTCGTTTGCGGGACACCTATGCGGCCAGTCATCCCCGCGCGTGAGTCCAAACAGGCCAATCGAACGTAGAATCGGATAACTCCATGGAAACCGGCGTAAAAGAGGTAGAGCTCCGCGATCTATGGCGACGCTATAAGGACGACGGCGACGGCACCGCTCGCGAGCGTCTGGTGGTCGCCTATTCGCCGATGGTCAAGTTCGTTGCCGGACGTCTCGGCGCCGGGCTTCCCTCGCATGTCGAAGACGCCGACCTGATCTCCTACGGGCTCGTCGGCCTGATCGGCGCGATCGAGCGCTTCGAGCCCGAGCGCGGGATCAAGTTCGAGACCTTCGCGATGACCCGTATCCGCGGCTCGATCATCGACGAACTGCGCTCGCTCGACTGGGTGCCGCGCTCGGTCCGCTCGCGGGCGCGCGAGATCGAAGTCGCGCAGGCCAAACTCGAGCACGAGCTGCAGCGGGCCCCCTCAGAGAGTGAGCTTGCGGCGAAACTGAACATGTCGGAAGAAGAACTGCAGAGCTCGCTGCTCGAGATCGCCAACTCCTCGGTCTACGCGCTCGACGAGCTCTGGACCGTCTCGGACTCCTCCGGGGACCAGGTCTCCCTGCTGGACACGATCGCCGACGACGGCTCCGCCGACCCGCAGGAGGCGCTCGCCACCAGCGAGGTCAAGGAGCGGCTGACCGAGGCGATCAGCGGGCTGCCCGAGCGCGAGCAGCTGGTCGTCGCCCTCTACTACTACGAGAACCTGACCCTGCGGGAGATCGGCGAGGTCCTCGGAGTCACCGAGTCGCGGGTCTCCCAGTTGCACACCAAGGCCGTGATGCGGCTGAAGTCCCACCTGCAGCAGGACTAGGCGCGGTGCGCTGGCGCCTCCGTCACCGGCGAGCGCAGCTTCCGGTCTCCGCGCCGGGGTCGCGGCTGACGAGCGCCGATCCGGCGGCTCGCGGGGCCCGGGCGGAGAGGGGAGAGGCCGAGCTCTCGCCGCTGAGCCGCTTCGAGCGCGCGGCGGCCCGCTTCAACGCCAGCGATGCCGGCCACACCGTGTCCGGCCTGGTCAGAACGCTCGGCAACCCCTGGGTCTCCGTCGGCGCCTCGGCCGGGGCCGCCGAGGAGGTGCGGATCACGGTCGCCTGGGAGCTCTCCTGGTACCAGTGGGGGGTCGACCTCGGCGACGAGATGCGCCCCGTCTTCGAGCTCGGCAAGGGCCGCGAGATGTCCCAGATCGATGCCGCCGCGCGGCAGTGGAACGCCTCGACGATCGAGGGCGGCAGGATCGTCCTCGTCGCCCCCACCGCCCGCCGGACCGCCGCCGACCGGGTCCGGCGCTGATTCGCGATGACCAGGGTCACGGTCAACGTCGACGGTGGTGCCAGGGGCAACCCGGGCCCGGCCGCGATCGGTGTCGTCGTCCGTGGCCCGGACGAGAAAGTGCTCGAGGAGCTCGGCGAAGCGATCGGTCGCGCCACGAACAACGTCGCCGAGTACAGGGCGCTGCTGAGAGGGATCGAGCTGGCGGCAGCGCACGGCGCCGACGAGCTGGAGCTGGTCGGCGACTCCGAGCTGGTGGTGCGCCAGGTCGAAGGCCGCTACAAGGTCAAGGACGCGACTCTGCGCGAGCTTCACGCCGAGGCAAAGCGCGAGCTCGCTTCCTTCGACAGCTGGTCGATCCGCCACGTGCGCCGGGAGAGCAACGCCGACGCCGATCGCCTGGTCAACCGGGCGCTGGATGGCGCCGATGGCTGAGCCGATCGATCCCGGCGTCGACATCGGCCACGTCCACCTCAAGGTCGCCGACGTCGACCGCGCCCTCGAGTTCTACTGCGGCGTCCTCGGCTTCGAGCTGATGCAGCGGTACGGCGCTGACGCCGCCTTCATCTCGGCCGGCGGCTACCACCACCACATCGGCCTCAACTCCTGGGAGTCCAAAGGTGGACCGCCGCCGCCGCGGGGCACGACCGGGCTCTACCACACGGCGATCCGCTACCCGACCCGCCGCGCCCTCGCCGACGCGCTGAAACGGCTGGTCGACGCCCGGATCAGGCTCACCGGCGCCTCCGACCACGGCGTCAGCGAGGCGCTCTACCTCAACGACCCCGACGGCAACGGCGTCGAGCTCTACTGGGACCGGGCGAAGGAGGACTGGCCGCAGCCGCAGCCCGGCCAGAAGGTCGAGATGTTCGTCCATCCACTGGACCTCGAAGACCTCCTGGCCGAGCTCGGCGAGTGAAGCTCAGGAGCCGAGGATGGCTCCCGGCAGTTCACCCTCGAACGGCACCGTTCCTGGAGCCAGCTGCATCCCCGTGAAGGCGCTGTGCGCGTGCAGGTAGGCGAGCTCCCGGCTGAGGTCTCCGACCCCGTTGGAGCCGGGTAGCGGCGCCAGCTGCAGGGTGCTGAGGATCCCGATCGCTTCGCCGGAGGCGTTCATGAAGCCGCTGCCGGAATCGCCGGGGACGCCGGGGGAGAGGGTGATCACGTTGTGGCTCCAGCCGCCGCCTTCGTTCTGCACGACCACTCCCTGCTTGGGGCTGAGCATGGTGACGCCGCCGCGCAGCTCCGAGTTGCCGTAGGAGTAGACGGTCGAGCCGAGTTCGCCGACGGTGCCGACGCCGCTGGGACCGCCGAAGCCCGGAACCGAGGGGTTCACCCTGGCGGCGTCGGCCGGGTCGAGCCTGATCAGCGCCAGGTCGTTGTAGGCGCAGGTGTCGGGGTCGGTCTCAGCGGCCGCCTGCATCGTCAGCCAGGAGTTGTAGACCAGGGTTCCCGGCTTGCTCGCGCCGGTGACTTCGATCGGCGTACCGAGTGGCAGCGAGCCGCTGGTGCAGCCGTTGGTTTCGGTTTGGCCACCGGTCCCGGAGCAGTGGGCGGCCTGCCCGAGGAAGACGGTCGAGCCTTCCTCGAAGACGAAGTTCGAGGTGCACTGGGCGCCCGCGGTGAAGGTCTGGACGCCGGGATGGATCCGAGCCGTCCCGGCCGGCGCCCACGCCGATGCGGCGGTGGGGACGAGCATCGCGACCGCGAGGGCCAGCGAGGCCGCGATTGCGAACATGCTTCGATTCATGGATACGCCTCCTCCGTAATGCGCGTGATCACCGTTTCCCAACGGCCTGAGCGGAGGAGACTACCCAATAATGAGTATTCCCAGTCGAGTCCCGGCTGGCAAGGAAAGGAGCCGAGCATGGAGATCGAGGTGGCGATAGCGGGAGGCCACGGCAAGATCGGGTTGCTGCTCGGCAAGCTGCTGGTCGAGCAGGGACACACGGTCCTGGGTCTGATTCGCAATCCCGACCAGGAAGACGACCTGCACGCCATCGGCGTCGAGCCGGTTCTCTGCGACCTCGAGGCCGACGACGACGTCGGCGAGGCCGTCGCGGGCGTCGACGCCGTCGTCTTCGCCGCCGGCGCCGGGGCCGGGAGCGGCGTCGAGCGCAAGCGGACGATGGACCTCGGCGGCGCCGTCAAGCTGATCGAGGCCGCCAGGGAAAAGGGCATCGGCCGCTACGTGATCGTCAGCTCGATGGGCGCGGCCGACCCGCCGGCCGAGGGGGGCGACGCCTTCGGCGAGTACCTGCGGGCGAAGGCGGCCGCCGACCGGGCGCTGGTCGAGAGCGGCCTCGACTACACGATCGTACGCCCGGGGATGCTGACCGACGAGCCGCCGACCGGGCGGGTCGAGATCGGCTCGCGGGTCGAGCGCGCCGAGGTTCCCCGCGCCGACGTCGCCGCGGTGCTCGCCGCCGTCTTGGTCGCGCCCAACACGATCGGCGAGACCTTCGAACTGATCTCCGGCGAGACCCCGATCGGGGACGCGGTGGCGGCGCTCTGAGCTCGCCGGCCTAGAGCGCGGGGCTGGCGTCGCGGGCGCCGCTGCGCACCGGGTGGCCGCCATCGCGCCAGGTTCCGACGCCCTGGCCGACGTGGACGACGTCGGCGAAGCCCTCGCGCTGGAGGATCGAGGCGGCGAGGCCGCTGCGCTTGCCGCCGCGGCAGATCGCCGCGATCGGGCGGTCGCGGGGGAGCTCGTCGAGGCGCTCGGCGAGGTCGCCGTAGGGGATGTGGAGCGAGTCGGGGATGTGCTCGCCGGCGTACTCGGCGGCGTTGCGGACGTCGAGGATCAGCGGCGGCTCCGGCGCCTCGACCCGTCGGGCCAGCTCGTCGGGGTCGATCAGCTCGATCTTGCGCACCGGACGCTCCTCCGTGCGCCAGGCGGTCATCCCGCCCTCGAGGAAGCCGCGAACCCGCAGCCCGACCGCGGCCAGCAGCGAGGAGGCGTGGCGCTCGTCGCCGTCGGAGGCGGCGACGACGATGATCTCGGCGCCGTCGGGTGCGACCCGGGAGACCTTGGTGGCGAAGCCCGTGTCGTAGGAGGAGGTGCTGAGGGCGCCGGCGATGTGGGCCTCGTCGAACTCCTCGTTGGTGCGGCCGTCGATCACGACGGCGCCGGCGGCGACGGCCTCCTCAATCTCGTGCGGGGTCAGCGGACACGGGGTGCCGAAGTCCTCGACCAGTGGTCCGCGGTTGAGGCCGACGATCTGCTCGACGTTCGGTGGCTTATCGCCCAGCGAGGCGAGGGCGTCCTCGACGAACTCGGCCTCCTCGGTGAGCGCCAGCGCCCGGTTGTGCTGGCGCTCGAAGCCGATCGTCGAAGAGGTCTTGAGGTCGATCCCGGAGCCGCCGCAGAGCGAGCCGCCGAGGTGGCCGGGCCAGATCTCGACCTCGTCGTCGAGGGTCAGCAGACGCCCGTGCAGGGAGCGGAACATGTCCGTGGCGCCCTCGCGGGGCTCGACGGCCAGGTCTGGCCGGGCGACGTCGCCGATGAACAGCGAGTCGCCGCCGAGCAGCGCCCAGGGGGCGCCGTCGCGGCTCGCGTCGCGCAGCAGGAAGGAGGTGTGCTCGGGCCGGTGCCCAGGGGTGTGGATCGCCTCGATCGAGAGGTCGCCGAGCTCCAGCACCCAGCCGTCGCCGAAGGGCTCGTGCTCGTAGGCCGCTTCGGCCAGCTCGTGGATGTGGATCGTGGCGCCCGTGGTCCGCGCCAGGCGGCCGTGTCCGGAGACGTGGTCGGCGTGGTTGTGGGTCTCCAGCACGTGGCCGATCCGCACCCCGTGCAGGCGCGCCAGCCGCCGGTAGGGATCGATGTCCCACTGCGGATCGACGACCACGGCGACGCCGGTTTCGCGGTCCGCGACCAGGTAGGAGGCGCAGCCGAGATCCTCGTGGATTATCTGACGGAAAAGCATGTCGTTCAGGCTAGCGCGGACTCGCCCAACCGGCTTGGAGGAAGCACAACGGGCCGTTCTCCGGCCACCGGTGCAGCGACTAGATTGAACTCGCCCGGTTCCGCTCCCAAGGAGAGACTGACGATGTCGACCGCTGCGGCCCCTGAATCCCTGCTTCCGCTCAGTGCCGAGGAGCTCCTGATGACGACTCGTGGCGTCCGCAAGCGGCTCGACTTCTCGCGCCCGGTCGAGCGCGACGTGCTGCGCTCCTGTGTCGCCGCGGCACTGCAGGCTCCCTCTGGCTCGAACCGCTGGGCGCTTCAGTTCGTGATCGTCACCGACGCCGACCGTCGCCGGGCGATCGGCGAGGCCTACCGCGCCGGCTACGAGACCTATCGCAGTCTCGACGGCGTCTACATCGGCAGCATCGAGAAGGGCGATCCCGACCTCGACCGCCAGCAGCAGCGGACCGCCAGCTCGGCCGACTTCCTCGCCGAGCACATGGGGGAGGCGCCGGCGATCGTCGCCGCCTGCGCCCCCGGGCGCGCCGAGGAGGGCCCGGCGATCAGGAAGACGACGCTGCTCGGCAGCGTGATGCCGGGGATGTGGTCGTTCATGCTCGCCGCCCGGCTGCGCGGGCTGGGCACCTGCTGGACCACGGTCAGCCTCTTCGAGGAAGAGGCAACCGCGGCGGCCTTCGGCATCGACAAGGACGCGGTCACGATCGCCGCCGTCTCCCCGGTCGCCTACACCCGCGGCACCGACTTCAAGCCCGCGCTCCGTCCCGATCCGGACGAGGTCATCCACTGGGATCAGTGGTAGCGCCGGTCTGGATGGTCGACTCCATCTAGATGAGCGGCCTGCCGGAGCGGATAGCGTCGCGCCTGAGGCTGCCGCTGATCGTGGCGCCGATGCTCAACGTGTCGGGGGTGGAGCTGGTCACCGCAGCCTGCGGCGCCGGCGCGATCGGCGCCTTCCCGGCCGCCAACCCCGGCAGCGCCGCCGAGCTCGACCGCTGGCTGAGCGAGATCGAGCAGGCGGCCGCCGCGGCGGACAACCCGGCTCCCCACTGCCCCAATCTGATCGTTCGCGACCCGCGCCTGGCCGAGCACCTCGAGGTCGTCGTCGCCCACCGAGTGGAGATGGTGATCGCCAGCGTCGGCTCGCCGGCGCCGCTGGTCGAGCCGCTGCACGACGTCGGCGCCCTCGTCTTCGCCGACGTGGCGACGCTCGAGCACGCCCGCAAGGCGGTGGCGACCGGCGTCGACGGGCTCGTCCTGCTCACCGCCGGCGCCGGCGGCCAGACCGGCTGGATGAACCCCTTCGCCTTCACCAGGGCGGTGCGCTCCACCTTCGACGGGCCGATTGTGCTCGCCGGCGGGATTAGCGACGGGCACGCGCTGCGTGCCGCACTCGACCTCGGCGCCGACCTCGCTTACATGGGCACCCGCTTCATAGCCAGCCAGGAGAGCCTGGCCGACCGGGTTTACAAGGAGATGCTGGTCGAGAGCTCGCTCGACGACGTCGTCCTCACCGAGGCCTTCACCGGCCTGCCGGCGAACATGCTGGCGCCGTCGATCCGCGCCGCCGGCCTCGACCCGGAAGCGCTCGACGAGTCGGTCACGCCGGCTGGCGCCGCCGAGCTATACGGCGCCCGCGCTGCCAGCGCCGGCCCCCGTCGCTGGACCGACATCTTCAGCGCCGGCCACTCGGTCTCAGGGGTTGAGCGGATCGAGCCGGCCGCCGAGATCATCGAGCGGACTCGCGCCGAGTACCTCAGCCCCCGCTCTTCCTCTCCAGCTTGCTGACCCGTTCAGCGAGTTCGGCGAGTTCGGCTTCCACGTCTTCCTGACCCACGTTGACGTTGGAGACGCTCTTCTTCAGCTTGCCGTCCAGGCTCTGCACTTCGGCCATCTGGGCTTCCAGGCCGCCGACTCGCGATTCGAGCTTGCGCAGCTTCTTGGTCCCGCCGGCCACGGCGGCGTTGACCTGACGCTTGATCCTCGCCCGGTCCCGCTGAGCGAGCTTGTCGCTTTCTTCCTGGAATTCGTCGGCGGCCTTGAGGGCCCCGTTGAGCCCGTTCAGTTCTCCCCTGATCTGGGCCGTGGCGTCGTTGACGAGCTTCTTCTCGTTGACGCTGCTGTTGTTCGCCGAGATCGCGATCACGAGGCCGACCGCGGCGACCGCGAAGACGATGGCGAAGAGGATCCAGAACCAGGGGCGGGTGTCGCGAATGTCGTCGATGCCGCGCAACCTACATCGACCGCCGGCCGTGTCCGCCCAAGGCCGCAACCGTCCCCTGGCCACGGCTCCGAATGCGGGTCAGGTGAGGCGGAGGGAGGAAACCACGAGTCCAGGCTAGAATCACCGCTCAGTGCGGCTGTAGCTCAGCTGGCTAGAGCGTCTGCTTGCCATGCAGAAGGTCGAGGGTTCGAATCCCTTCAGCCGCTTCACCGGAAACCGCGCTATGGCGCGGTTTCCGCGTTTCAGGGGTTGGAAGGCGTCGAAGCGTAGGAGTGAGGACTCGCGCTTTGCGCCCGATTGCGCCCGTTACGCGGCGCCGAGGGGGGTTGCGGTCGTTGATCGTGTCGTCCGCGACCGTCCATGCGGGCTGACGACGACCCTCCGGCGGGTGGCGGATACGCTGGCCCACGCATCCCAACCCGAGGAGAGACATCGTGTGCTTCGAGTTTGACGCCCTGCCCCCGCGAGTCCCGGAGAGCCGCGTCATCCCCGCGCTGGCGGGTGGCGCCGCCGCCGAGATGCTGACCCTGAAGAGCGCTGACGGAACCGAGTTTTCGGCCGCGCTGGCCGAGTGTCCGGAGCCGGTCGGCGGCCCCGCAATCATTGTGCTGCCGGATGTTCGCGGCCTCTACCGCTTCTACATCGCCCTCGCCGAGCGCTTCGTCACCGCCGGCTACCACGCGATCGCGATCGACTACTTCGGCCGGACCGCGGGGATCGGCGAGCGTGGGGAGGATTTCGACTTCATGACCCACACGATGCAGACCACGCCCGCCCAGGTCCAGGCCGACGTCGCGGCGGCGCGGGCGGCGCTCGCCGAGCGAACCGGGGCCGACGGCTTCGTCACCCTCGGGTTCTGCTTCGGCGGCGCCCAGTCGGACCTCTGTGCCACCAACCCGGAGTTGGACCTCGACGCCGTCATCAGCTTCTACGGGATGCTGGAACCGGCCCGGGCGGGGATCGAGTCCGAGCACTTCCCAGCGCCGCTGAAGAACGCCGAGGCGATCAGCAAGCCGGTCCTGGCCCTGTTCGGCGGCGCCGACGACCTGATCCCGCCGGAGGACATCGAGGCCTTCGACGCCGCTCTCACGACCAGCGGGGTCCCGCATGAGGTCCACGCCTACCCGGGCGCCCCGCACTCGTTCTTCGACCGCTCCTACGAGGAGTTTGCCGAGGCCTCGGCAGACGCCTGGGAGCGAGTTCTCGACTACCTCGGCAAGATCGGGACCGCCACTCCCGCCTGAGCGGAGACGGACTGCGGCCGCCGGTTCGCCCGCCCAGCGAAGTTCCCCGGGAATGCGCTCGGCATCCATTGGCGACTCCGCCGCCATGCCGAAGGTCGAGGGTTCGAATCCCTTCAGCCGGGCAATTGCCTCGCCGGTGACCAGGAGGACAGCAAGTTTGCGTTGGCGCCTTGCGCACCGAAGCTCGCTCGGGGATGATGGCCCCGTCTCGTCTCATCCGTAGCTGCTTTGGAAATGAGACGGAGGAAGCAACGTGAAGCTCACATCGAAGTCCGCCCGGTCGAGGGCCTTTGCCGCTGTTGGCTTCTGGGTGATGCTCGCGGCGTTCACGGGTTCTGCCTACTCGGCACTTGCGAGCGGCAAGGGGTCCCCGGCCCCCAGGCCCGGAACCTATTCCGGATTCGATGCCGCCGACACGATCAGCTTCAAGGTGTCGGCCAACGGGAAGATGATCACCGGCCTGTCGAGCACCTTCAATCCGGCAGCCGACTGCGGCATCCCCACCAACGGTCAGCACGAGCGCTTCCCAACGCTCAAGATCAAGAAAGGGCACTTCAAGGGCTCCACGTCGGTAAACAGGGGGGCTGAGGAACACTTCGCGATCCGAGGGAGGTTCGTGACGCCAACCGAAGCGACGGGGAAGATAAGCGGCAACCTCAAGATTCGGTCTCTTCCACCGTGCAGCGCGTCGACGACCTTCACGGTCAAGCGCAAGGCGGGTCAATAGCTGCTGCGATTCTGCCCGATTCTGCCCGTTAGGTGCTGACTATCCTGGGCCTATCGGAAGGTTCCCGGTTGGCCGTTCTCGCGGGCGCCGTTGCAGTACTCGGCCATGTCCTGGGACCAGAACTCGACCACGTTGCCGTCCGGATCGGTGACGTAGATTGCCCGGCCTGGACCCAGCTGGATCGGCCCCTCGACCTGGCCCGCACGGGCTTCGACGCGGGCTTGAATCAGCTCTAACTCGGCGTCCTCGACGTGGAAGGCGAAGTGGACATGGACACCGCCACGGCCACCAGCGAGACCGACCTGCTCCGTCCAGATGCCGAGCCGGGCGGACTCCCCGACGAGGTACCAGCAGCGCCCCTCGCGCCCCTCGCCGTAGAGGGTCTCCTCGAGGCCGAGCAGGTCACGGTAGAAGGCCCGGGAGGCCTCCAGGTCGGCGACCTCGAGGACCAGCTCGGAGATGCCGGTGACGGCTGGCGGCTTCTCTTCCACGCCTCCATCTAACCGCACCGCGTCGGCGACGCAAGCTCGATGGCTGACCCGGCAACGGCGTCGGCGCCGGAACTCGAGCTGCTCGAAGATGATGCAGGCGTCAACATCGAGGCGCTTACCGTTTCGCTCTCAGCTGTTGTGATGCACGCCGACCACGCGGCCGTCGTCATCTTCAATCACGTGTCGCAATTCGGCCTTGAAGGTCCCTCCCGTCTCGCCCCCTTACCGGCCGAATTGGGCAAAGGCCGCCTCGCGCCCCTCGTGGTCGCCAGCGATGGGGCTTCGCCCCGGGGTTGCCTCTCCGAGGTCGCCGGCGCGGTGCTCGAGCTGCAAGGCCGTACCGATGGGCCTTGGAAGCGGAGACGGGCTTAACGAGCTTCTGCGAGAAGCTTTCCCCGTCTCAGTTAGCCGGCTCGACCTTGATGCTGCCCTGCATGAAGGGATGAATCGCGCACATGAAGTAGAGCGTCGTACCCGAGGACGCGCTGACCACCTGGGAGAACGACGTTCCGGGCTTTTCTCCGGTGAACCAGGAGTCACCCTTCTTGTTGAGGTTGCCCATCGTGCTCCACCCTTCAGGCCCGGCTTTCGCGGGATTCTTCGTCGGAGGGCTTTTGCCGTTGGAGCCCTGCCATTTGGCGATCGCCATGCAGATGTGATTCGGGGTGAAGCAGTTTTCCTGCGCCGAGTGCGATTTTGGCAGCGACCCCTTGGTCACCAGCGAGAAGGTATGCGGGCCGACCTGCTTTGGATTGGTCGTGTTGACGATTTCCAGATCGTCACCGCGGCTCACGGTCTTCGGGCCGACGAACTTCAGGTTTCCTTTCACGATCTTGATTTCGATCTTGTCGGTTTTGGGGGTCGTCGTCGTTTCGGCTCCGGCGAGACCGGGCCCGAATAGGGCAAGCGCGGTGGCGGCCAAGGCTACGATGGCAAGAGCGAGGCGCTTTCTCATAGTGGTCCCTTTCTGCTCCGTGGGCCGCCCCGGCAGGGGAAGTACAGCGAACCTATTCCGGCCATCGACCAGGCGCAACCCCAGTTCTCGGTCAGGGTGGACGAAGGACATTTGGCCACGTCAAAGGCAGTTATCACCCACGTTCGCTGAGAGCGTTCTCAGGGGAGGCACGAGAGCCAGCCCGGCTCCTGACTGTCATATCGCGGACTTTCAGATCCAGATCCCGGCGATGCCGTCGCCCAAGCGGACGTCCTTGACGGGTCGCTGGCGAGGACGCGGTGGAGGGTCCAGTAGTCGAAGTCTTCTGCTGATCGCACCCGGGAGGCACAATGGGGAGATGGACGGTGGCGTAGGCGCAACGTTGCGAGAGGCGCGCGCCCAGCGCGGGATCGACCTTGCCGAGGTTGAAGCCTCGACCAAGATCCGGGCGCGGTTTCTGCGTGCTATTGAGAACGAAGAATGGGACCTGCTGCCCGGCGAGTTCTCCACTCGCGCCTTCATACGTGGATACGCGACCTACCTGGGCCTGGACGACGCTCGCCTGGCGGAGGAGTACGGGCGGGGTTACAGCCCCGCCAGACCGGCGGACCGGCTGCCTCGGATCGACTCCGCACCGCCGCAGCTGGCTGGTTCCGTGCGCCCGAAGCGTCTCTCGCCACGCCTCGTGGCCGCGATCGCCACGGTCGCGCTGGTCGCCGTTCTCGTGACGATCGGGCTGTCGAGTCTGGGCGGCGGATCGACCCGCCCGTCACGACTCCACCATCAAGCTGGCGGCGGGCGGGATGCCGCCGCGGGTCACACCGAGCAGCCTCCCGCGCAAGAGAAACCCGGTACGAGCTTGAGCCTGACGGCGACCGCAGAAGTTTGGGTCTGCTTGCTCGACGAACACGGCCGGGCGCTGATCGACGGCCAGATCCTCAGCCCCGGATCGGAAGAGGGTCCGTACCGCTCCGGTAGCTTCACGGTCTCGCTCGGCAACGGGGAGGTGACGATGACCGTGGAAGGACAAGCGGCGAGCATCCCGCAGACCCCCAACCCGATCGGCTTCTCGATCGATGGCGGCGGCGCGCTTCGCGAACTGCCCGAAGGTGAACGGCCCACCTGCATGTAATCCGTGCCGGAATCGTCCAACGCTTGCCGTGCAGAAGGTCGAGAGTTCGAATCTCTTCAGCCGCTTCCGGCATCCCGTCGGTATCTTCTTCGGCGCTCCTACTGCCGAATCAGCGCCGCCTCGACCCTATGCCGATCGGGCGGCGGCTGGCAAGGTGCCGCTAGGGTCCAACCCATGGTCTATGCCTTCAGATATGTACCCGCCGGCGGCGAGCCGCAGCCAGTTGGAACAGGAGAGGGCAGTGGCGACACGGCCGCTCTCGACGCGTTCAAGGATCTTCGCGATCAGAGTGCAGGCGTCGGACTGCCCGCTGGGGAATACCAGTACAAGGCGATGGATGAGGGAGGGATTCCGGGCGTCATGCCCGGCGTCTCGGTCGGCCCCGATTTTTGGGCACCGTTGATCTTGGACCCAGACGGAACCATCAATATCTAGATCGCTCGTCACGGGTTCGCCCCCTTGCGCCCGCTGGCAACCGTCGGTTAGCGTCGAAGCCCAGGCCCCAAGTGGGGGTCGACACGACTCCGAAGGGATGTCCTTTGATGGCAATCCTCACGATGTTTGAGATCCACGGCAACACCGACCAGTTGGTGGCAAAGATGAACCAGCTCTTCGACGCCGATGCGAACAAGCTCGCGGGCGAGCATGGCGGACTCTCCAGCACGGTTGTAGGGACCGAGCAAGGGGTCATGGTCGTCAACCGCTGGGAGTCTGAGCAGGGGATGGAGGCGTTCGCGGCGGTGATGCGTCCTCGGGCCGAAGCGGATCAGATCGGTGAGCAGACTGGCTGGCGGATGTTTGAGGCCCTGATCGACAGGACGCCGAGCGATTAGCGCCGGCACTCGGCGCAAAGCCTTTGGAAAGCATTTAGGAAGGCCATGGGCCGGCTGAAGAAAGCTCCGGTAGCGTCGCACCCATGAGCAATGCCAAGTCATATTTTCGGGTCCTGGACGTATTTGTCGCCGAGGCCCGAGTCGGTCGCATCGGTCGAGTGGTCACCGGGGGCCGGGAAGACCCAAGCTGGGAAAAGTCGCGCGGTGCTCGGGGGTGGATCAACGGCCATGAGGTCGGCGACCCCAACCCACGCTTCGCGCATATCGGTCGCAGCCACGACTAGGCGAACCCGGGGTCTGCCGCTGCTAGGGGACCTTGCAGTCACGGGCGCCTGGACCGGGCGGCGGCCCGTGGGCGCAGAACACGATCCCGCGCCGAAGAAGCGCCCAGTCGCGCCCGATCGAGCCTAATCCGAGACCGGTCGAGCAGTTCGTCGGGCGAGCCGTGAACCGCTCTGGACAGCCGAAAAGAAGGACTTGAGACCGCCTGGCCGTCAACTCTTGGGCGCCTCGTCGCCTGCCTTGCGTCCGCTCAGCGTGTCCCGGCGCTCGCGGTACTCCTCGGGGGAGATCTCGCCATTGGCGAGACGGTGTTCGAGCACTTCGATCGCGGTGCTCGCACCGTGGCCGTGTGAAGTCGCGGTGAGGGAGCGCACCAGCCAGACGATGCCGACGATCACAAGACCCCAGAACGCGACCATCAGGAAGGCCATGAGAATCCACCAGCCGGCGCCCCAGTCGCTCATGTGGTTGCCCCAGCCCATGTTCGCCAGCGGCAAGGAGACAAGCATCCTCGGTCAGCTCCCTTCCAGTAGTCGTTTGCTCTCCTCGTACTCCTCGGCGGTCAGCTCCCCGTGGGCATAGCGCCGCTTCAGCGTCTCCAACGCGCCGGTGCCGCGGCGCCGGGCCAGCAAGAGGACTGCGACCGCGACCCCTCCGATCAAGATCGCCATCATCCCCACCATCGCCGCCGCTGAAGGCCCGTTTACGTCGTCGTCGCCGGCTCTCGCCCCCGACCAGTCGCCCCCCATCATCCCTGGTCCGTAGCCGCTCCCATTCCCGCCCATCATGCCGGGGCCGGAACCGTCCGATTCGGGGCCGTAGCCGCCGCCGTACATCATCCCCGCCATCGGACCCATCCAGCTCGAAGCCGGGCCACCCCGACAATCGGCGTAGCGGTAGCCGAGCGCCATGTGCATGCGGCGCTCGCCGGTTTCTCCCATCATCAGGGTCATCCGTCGGTTCATCGCGGCGTGGGTGGCTTCGTCGCCCAGGTAGCTCCCCATCGCGTACTCCCCGATCAGCTCGAATTCATCGGCGGAGAGATCGGAACATTGCTTTTCTCCGGATCGCACCGCTTCGGCGATCCCTTCGCCCTCTCGTTCCTCTTGGGCCAGGGTGGGCGCGGCCGCGGCAATCGGTGATCCGACGGCGCCGAATGCCAGGAATGCCAATCCCGTCGTCAGCGCGAGAATCGTGACCCATCGTGGGGCGAGCGGGTGCATCATCTGAAGCTCCACGACCCCATCCTCGCCTGGAAGCCGCCTCACCGCTTCCGTCCAAACCACCAGGGACGATGCGGGAAACCCCTGACGGACTGTCCGCCGAAGGCTCGCGGTGACCGGCCCTGGGTGGGCCGCGGGTCGGGAGTTACGGATTGGTCGGCTCCAGCCCGATCAGGTCGAAATAGCCGACCAGGTAGAGGTGTCGGGCGTCGGACACGACGGGCGTGTAGCCGGCCGTGTCCAGCTGGAAGACCTTGCGATGGGTGCGGACGTCGATGCCGATCGCGTCGTGCGTGTCGAAGCTCGAGGTGTAGACGGTGTGGTCGATCACCACGGCCGTGCCCGGTACCGGCCCGCCGACGTCGTAGTGCCACCGCAGCTTGCCGCTGCGGGCGTCCAGCGCGTAGAAGCGGCTGTTTTCGGAGCCGATGTAGATGGTCGCCGGGGTACCGGGGACCCTTGCCGCCGCGGGCGAGCCGTAGATGGGGGCGCCGGTCGGGAAGGACCATGCGACCTTGCCGGTCCTTTCGTCGAAGGCGAAGACCGTGCCGTCGTTGCGGGCCGCGTAGACGCGGCCGAAGGAGATCGAGGGGGAGGAGTAGAAGCCGCCCTCTCCGAACGGCGGCACCCTGGTGGTGTTGGTGCGCCAGACCGGTCTGCCGGTGGCCGCGTCGAGCGCGAACATCGCCCCCAGGTAGTCGGCGACGAAGAGGCGCCCGTGATGGAAGCTGGGACTGGCTTTGATCGCGCCCGGCGAGTCGAAGCGCCAGAGGAACTTCCCGTCGGAGGCCCGCAGAGCGACGACGTCGGTCTCGTCGTCCCCGAGGTAGATACGACCCCCGACGGCCATCGGCGAGGACTCGAGGTGGGCGTGGAGGTCGCGCTTCCAGACCAGCTTCCCGGTCGCCGCATCGACCGCGACCAGGTCGCCGTCGAGGAAGGCGAAGAAGACCTTGCCTTCGTGGTAGGCCGGCGCGGTGACGTCGGTCGGGTTGCCCTTGTCCTCCGGGTCGGCAAGCCGCTGCCAGAGGATCTTGCGATCCCGCAGCCGCACGGCTTTCGCGTTGCCGTACTTGTTGACCACGTAGGCGACGCCGTTGGCGATCGCGGGGGGGAACTCGATCAGCGCGTGCGTGTCGATCGACCAGGCCTGGCGCAGAGGAGGGTCGAGCGCCCGGTTCCTGACCGGCAGGTAGTGCGTGCGCTCCGGCAACCTCCCGAACAGCGGCCAGGCGACGTGGTAGGTGACCCTCTCGGTCGGCCCCGTCGCCTTTCCGGTCGATTCGTTCCTTTCCGTTTCGCCGGAGCTGCCACCACAGCCCCCGAGTGCGACCAAGCCCAGGGCCAGCGCCAGGACGGCGAGGGCGGAGAGCCTTGCGGGAATCGTGCGCATTCCGTTGTCCTGTATCGGCAACGTGCTGCGGATGCGAGAGGGCGGAAGGTCGAAGGCGCCGACGTCGCTAGCGGCCGGCGCCGCACTTCTGGCATTCCTCGTCGTGGGTCCAGAGCCGGGTTACGCGATCGCCGATGACGTTCGCGGGGGCAGGACTCCACTGATGCCGACAGACCACCTGCTTGACTTTCTGCTTCAGCATCACGCGGTCGAGCGGAGAGGGCATCGGCAAGGCACGCACGAATCTCTAATCGGCAACTCGGCCGCCGAACTTCAGTCCCGCGGGAAATTTCCTTTGCGGATGTGGTTCAGCGGACCGCGCCGGCTTCGGCCGCCGCCCGAAGCTGCCATAGTGGTTGTCGTTGGACGCTGTAACGGACGGAATCGTCCGAGCTGAAGACAAGGGACTGCGCAGCCGCGTGGTCCCACTCGCGTTCTGGGGCCTTTCTCGGGTCTTCACGCCCTGGGTCGAATTCGGCGGACCGCGAAAATGCCGGTCGACGACGATCCGGTCGTCCGTCGCGGGTGGGCTTGCGGTCGCTGGGGAGCTTTCGCGTTTCATGGGCGGTAGGTACGCAGAACGCACCAATGCCGTTCAACCCGACTGGTCGTGCCTACGATTCGACCGTGACCAGGGTGCCGACCGGCGTGTAGGGCCAGATCTTGGCGGCGTCTTCGAGCCGCATCTCGACGCAACCGAGGCTCTGCGGGCTGCCGTAGGAGGCGCGGTCGAAGCTGTGCAGGGCGTCGCCGCCGTTGAAGTAGCTGACCCACATGATCCCGGGGTCTTCGTAATGGGAGCCGTCGGGGTTTTCGCCACTCATCGTCGTTTCTTCGAGGTGCTCGAAGACGGGGAAGGTCCCGAGTTCGGTTTCGGCGCCGGGGATGCCGGTGTTGGCCGGCACGCTGACGACGATGTGTCCGTTGTGCCAGAGCGTCGTCTTCTCGGGCAGCGTCTCGCTGACGTAGACATAGCTGTAGCCGGGTTCGGAGCTGCGCTTGCCGGCGATCGCGTCTTCCAGCAGGGCGCTCCAGACTTCGGCCCCGGGTTCGCCGTCGGGTTCCATTTCGTGCTGGGTCTCGAACGCCATCAGCGCGCCTTCGGTGACGACGCTTTCTTCGCCGGGCGTCCAGGCTTTCTTCAGGCTCGCGGGCGTGTTCGGGTAGCGCCATTCGAAGCTGCCCTTGGGTGGTTCGACCGCGGCGCGCAGCTCCCCGGCCGGGGTCTTGGCGACGGGGGCGCTCTTGGGCTTCCACTCGACCGGCAGATAGCCGGCGTCGGCGAGCAGCTGCTGCAGCCGCAGGGTGGATCCCGGCGGGATCGTCCAGTCGATGCTGCGCGAGGTGTGCAGCGAGCCGTCTTCGGCGATCACGGCGACCTTCTCCGGCAGCTTCACTTCGACGTCGGTGCTGAGCCCGGCGCCGTAGCCCGAGGGCCGGAAGAGCAGGGTGTGGCGGTCAACCTGGTGCCAGCTGCCGGAGGCACTGGGGATCAGCTTCGGCTTGGCCGAGCCGAGCACCTTGTGGACCGGCTGGGAGAAGGTCAGGCGCAGCGGTGTCGCCGGCGAGACCTCGGAGCCGGGCGCCGGGCTTGCGGCGACGCTGGGGGAGTCGCTGGCGGGGAACCAGGTGACGCTCTGCGGCTTGCCCGGCCGCTCCCAGGTGCGGGGAACGCCGGCGACGATGACGGTGCCGGCGGCCTGCTGGGAGCCGAGGCTGACCGAGCTGCGGGGGTGCGCGAAGGCGCGGTGGTGAAGGTGACCGGGGGTCCCATAGGAGACGGAGCTGACCGGTTGATCGAAGGAGACCCTGGGCGGGGAGTTGGGGCTTACGGTCAGCCAGCGGCTGCGGACTCGCGCCGCGGGGGCGTGCAGGGTCAGGTGCTCGTGCTTTTCGCTGCCGACCAGCCAGCCGACCAGGCTGGGGCGCTTGACGACGACGTCGACCGAGACCGCCTCTCCGGGACTGAGCTGCAGCTTCGGGATCAGGCGGCCGTTGTGAACCGCGATCGGGATCGGCTTCCCGTCGGGTCCGGTGGCGTCGACCCGCTCGATCGTGCCGCCGAAGGTTTCGGTTTCGACCTTGGCGAGGGCGCTCGGATCCGAGCTCAGGCTCGATCCCGACATCGCGAAGGCGACGACCCCGAACCCGGCCAGGACGATCACCACGACCGCGCCGACGATCAACGCGGCGCGCAGACGCCAGCGGGAGTGTTGCTCCGGCGCAGAGCTGGCGTCGAGCTGCGGCTCCTCGTTCACCACTCAGAGAATAGGCAGGTGAACCGATGGTCCCCGAGAGTGGACGGCTGTCTGAAAGCAATCTGCCGACCCTCGGAGAGGGGTGTGGCCGCTGAGTTGTCAGAATGCCTCCCCGTGGAGGCTGAACGGCAATACGACCTCGCGCTGTTCGGTGCCACCGGGTTCACCGGCGGTCTCACCGCCCGATACCTGGCCCAGCATGCGCCGGAGGGGCTGCGCTGGGCGCTCGTCGGTCGCAACCGTGGCAAGCTCGAGGCCGTCGCGTCGCAGCTCGCGCAGCTCGAGCCGGCGGCACCGGCTCCCGACCTGCTCGAGGCCGATGCCGCCGACCCCGCCGCCCTGGCGAAGGTCGCGGTGGCGGCAAGGGTCGTGATCACGACCGTCGGGCCCTACGCGCTCTACGGCGGGCCGCTGGTCGCCGCCTGCGCCGCGGCCGGGACCGACTACGTCGACCTCACCGGCGAGCCGGAGTTCGTCGACCGGATGTGGGTCGAGAACCACGCCGAAGCCGAGCGGACCGGGGCACGGATCGTCCACTGCTGCGGCTTCGACTCGATCCCGCACGACCTCGGCGTCTACTTCACCATCCAGCGGCTGCCCGAGGGGGTGCCGCTGAAGGTCAACGGCTACGTCCGCTCCAGCGCCAGCTTCTCGGGCGGCACCTACGCCTCGGCGATCAACGCCTTCGCCCGCTTCCGCCAGACCCTCGGCGCCGCCAAGCAGCGCCGTCACTCCGAGCCGCGCGCGGAGGGGCGGGAGATCCACTCCTCCGCGCCGGTCGTTCGCCGCGACACCGACCTCGGCGGCTGGGTCGTGCCGCTGCCGACGATCGACGGCACGGTCGTCCGCCGCTCCGCCGCCGCGCTCGATCGCTACGGCCCGGACTTCACCTACGGCCACCACATGGTCAGCCGCCATCTGAGCACGATCGCCGCGATCTCGGCCGGGGTCGGCGCCGTTGCCCTCCTGGCGCCGCTGCCGCCGGCGCGCAAGCTGCTGCTGAAGGTCAAGTCCTCCGGCGAGGGGCCGGACGAGGCCGAGCGCGAGCGCAGCTGGTTCCGGGTCCGCTTCGTCGGCGAAGGCGGTGGCAAGCGCGTCGTCACCGAGGTCTCCGGCGGCGATCCCGGTTATGGCGAGACCTCGAAGATGCTGGCCGAGTCGGGTCTCTGCCTCGCCTTCGACGAGCTGCCGCCGAGCGCCGGCCAGGTGACGACGGCGGTGGCGATGGGTGACGCACTTCTCACGAGGCTGCAGAGGGCGGGAATAGCCTTCAGCGTGCTCGAGCCAGCGGAAGCCTGACCATGGGAGCGGAGAGAGTGTCATCTGAACATTTCGACGTGCTGATCGTCGGTGCCGGCCTTTCCGGCATCGGCGCCGCCCACCACCTGCAGCAGCGCTGTCCCGGCAAGACCTACGCGATCCTCGAGGCGCGCGAGGAAATCGGCGGCACCTGGGACCTCTTCCGCTACCCGGGGATCCGCTCCGACTCCGACATGCACACGCTCGGCTACCGCTTTCGTCCCTGGACGGAGGCGAAAGCGATCGCCGACGGCCCCTCGATCCTGCGCTACGTCCGCGACACCGCCAGCGAGGGCGGGATCGACCGCCACATTCGCCTCCGCCACCGCGTAGTCAACGCCGAGTGGTCGAGCGCCGACGCCCGGTGGACCGTGGAAGCGGAGCGCACCGACAGCGGCGAGACGGTGACCGTGACCTGCGGCTTCCTCTTCGTCAACAGCGGCTACTACCGCTACGACGAGGGCTACACCCCGGAGTTCCACGGCCTCGACCGCTTCACCGGTGAGGTAGTCCATCCCCAGCACTGGCCCGAGGAGCTCGACTACGCCGGCAAGCGGGTGGTCGTGATCGGCAGCGGCGCTACCGCGGTGACGCTGGTCCCGGCGATGGCGAAGGACGCCGCCCACGTGACGATGCTGCAGCGCTCGCCGACCTACATCGTCTCGATGCCCGGCGAAGACGCTCTCGCCAATCGCCTGCGCCGCCACCTGCCCGACCGAGTCGTCTATCCGATCGTGCGCTGGAAGAACGTCTTCCTACAGGGAGTCAGCTACCGGCTCAGCCGCCGCCGCCCGGAGCTGATGAAAAAGCTGCTGCGCCGCGGGGCGATGAAGGCGCTGCCACCGGGCTACGACGTCGACACCCACTTCAACCCCCGCTACAACCCCTGGGACCAGCGCCTCTGCCTGGTCCCCGACGCCGACCTCTTCAAGGCGCTCCACGACGGCAGCGCCGAGATCGTGACCGACCGGATCGAGAGCTTCACCGAGGACGGGATCAGGCTCGAGTCGGGAGCCGAACTGAAAGCCGACCTGGTCGTCACCGCGACCGGCCTCAACCTGCTCTTCCTCGGCGGCATGCGGGTCGCGATCGACGGCGAGGAGCCGGACATGGCGCGGGCGCTGACCTACAAGGGGATGATGCTGAGCGACTTCCCCAACTTCGCCTACACGCTCGGCTACACCAACGCCTCCTGGACGCTGAAGGCCGACCTCACCTCCGAATACATCTGCCGCCTGCTCAACCACATGGACGCCGGCGGCTACAGCATCTGCACCCCCAAGGTCAGCGACCCGTCGATCACCGAGCAGCCGCTGCTCGACTTCAACTCCGGCTACGTCCTGCGCTCGATCGACGCCCTGCCCAAGCAAGGCTCGAAGGAGCCGTGGAAGCTGCGCCAGAACTACCCGCTCGACCTGCGGACGCTGCGCCACGGCCCTGTCGCCGACGGCACGATGCAGTTCTCCAACCCGACGCCGAAGGCGCAGGTCGCGGAGAGGGCGGCCGTCTGAGCCGCCGTCGGGTCCCGCGCCTGGCGATCGCTTTCGCCGCGGCGCTGGCGCTCCTCGTCGCGGCGGCGCCGTTCGCGCGCGCCGCGACTCCCTGGATCGGCGTCCGCGACAACCGCCTCGTCGACGGCGCCGGCCACACGGTCCGGCTGCTCGGCGTCAACCGCTCGGGCACGGAGTACTCCTGCCAGCAGGGCTATGGCTTCTTCGACGGGCCCAGCGACGTCGCCTCGATCCGGGCGATGAAGAGCTGGCACATCGACGCGGTCAGGCTGCCGCTGAACGAGACCTGCTGGCTGGGGATCAACGGAATCGCTCCCGACCTCGGCGGGGCGGCCTACCAGGCGGCGATTCGCTCCTACGTGGACAGGCTGGAGGCCGCCGGCCTCTACGTGATCCTCGACCTCCACATCGCCGCCCCGGGCGGCTTGCAGGCGACCGGGATCATCCCGATGCCCGACGCCGACCATGCCCCCGACTTCTGGCGCAGCGTCGCCGCCGCCTACCGCGACGACCACGCTGTTCTCTTCGACCTCTACAACGAGCCGCACGACGTCGGCTGGCACTGCTGGGAGTGGGGCTGCCAGATCCACGACCAGCGGGTGGGCGGCTACCGCGCCGCGGGAATGCGGCAGCTGGTTGCCGCGGTGCGCTCGACCGGCGCCGAACAGCCGCTGCTGATCGGCGGTGTCGGCTGGTCCCGCAACCTCGATCGCTGGCTCGCCACCTGCCGCCAGACCCGCTCCACGCCGAGGTCGCCTCCAACCACACCTACGACTTCGCCGCCTGCTACTCGACCTGCCGCGCCGACCTATCCCGGATTGCCGCCCGCCACCCGGTCGTCACCGGTGAGATGGGGGAGGGGGACTGCCGTCACACCTACATCGACCCCTACATGCGCTGGGCCGATCGCCACGGAGTGTCATATCTCGGCTGGACCTGGGACACCCACGGCGGCTGGACCTGCCGGGCCGGGCCTTCGCTGATCACCGACTACAGCGGTTCCCCGACCGGTTTCGGGATCGGCCTCCGCGAACACCTGCGGGCGCTCGCCCGCTGACCACCGTGGCCGGGCTGCGGGCGCTGGTCGGCCCCGACGTCGACGATCCAGGCCCGCCACGACGTCCGTCCCATGCGCGGCGGCACGTCGAAGATCGACCACCCCCAGGTCGGTCAGCCGGAGCTCGGCTACGAGGAGCTGCCGGTTCCCGACGTCGACTGCATGACGCCCGTCCTCTACCACGCCAAGGCCGGCAGCCCGAGCGCCCAGAAGCTCGCCCTCCTCGCCAGCACCATCGCCGCCGAGCGCAAGCCACGCGAGCCGCCGCGCAGCGGCGGGTAATCTACGTCGACATGGACGACCAGCAGGTACTCAGCCGCATCGACGAGCTCGTCAAGGAGGAGGAGGATCTTCTCCACCGTCACGAGGCCGACGGCCTCAGCTCCGAAGACCACGCCCGCCTGGAGGAGCTCAAAGTCCAGCTCGACAAGGCCTGGGATTACCTGCGCCAGCGCCGCGCCCTCCGCCAGTACGGCGAGGACCCCGACGAGGCCAGCATGCGCGACGGCGGCACCGTCGAGGGCTACGGCACCGTCAAGGACTACGAGGGCTGACGTCCGCAGGGCCCCCGCCCGAGAGGCCCTGACCGTCGCTAGGCTTCAACCGCTTCTCGGCGCCTTGGCGGAGTGGCTACGCAGCGGCCTGCAAAGCCGTTTACACCGGTTCGATTCCGGTAGGCGCCT
>JADGPJ010000111.1 GCA_017882505.1 Solirubrobacterales bacterium
GCGAGATCAAGGAACGACAGGAGCAACAATGCCCTCCTCGGCTCGATGACGGGCAGGCGACCTTGGCAGATGGGCGAATTGAGAGCTCCTCCAACCCCCGAGATCGGGTTTACGCACCCCACACGGTCCCCGGCGGCTCAGGCGGGCGGCGAGGCTTCTGGTCGTGCCCCGCTCGCAGGTGACCGATCTTGCCGTCGGCCCGCTGCTCGATTCCGGACCAGCTCGACTGCTTCACGACGGAACTCCGGTGGGTATGGCGGCTTGCTGGCATCGACTCCTCCTTGCCGGAGTCTTGCGACCCCAGCGGTTAGATACCGTCGAAACCGGCGGAAGTCCACCTGTTGGGCGGGATCCGCCAGAACTGGTCACCGGCGTCGCGATCGCCGTGGCCGCGGTCCGGGCCGGTCATGAGCTTTGGACCTTCGACTGCGACTTCGAGCGCATTCGACCGGCTCTGGACCACTTCCAGCTCTACGAGCGCTCCTCGCCGGACTGAACAGCTCCTGCGGGGCGCCGACTCGGGCGCTCCTCCAAAACACAGGAATTGAGAAATTGGGCGATTTGCAGCGCGATCGAATTTGCGCACCCACAAGCTCAGAACGAATCATGGATTCAGAACACCAGCTTGAGATGCCGATAGCTCAGAGGTCATGTACGCGTGGCCAACAAAGCGCGGACCTCGGTGGAGCGCGACTGATCCGCCGAGCCTAGTCCGGCGGTTCGCTCTCTTTGCCGGGGTGGCGCTTGTGGTCGCTGCGGTGGGCGGATTCTTCTTCATCCGCCACTACTCGACCGAGCACGCGGAGAGCACGGCGATCGCCCACACCGACTTCATCGCCGGGTCGATCCTTCCGGACGAGCTGCGCCGCTCGGATTTCGCCGCCCCGGTGCGTGGCGCACGGCTGAGGCAACTCGACCGTCTCTCACATCACGAGTTTCTGACCGAAGGAATTCTGCGAGTCAAGCTCTACGGTCCCAACGGCCAAGTCGTTTACTCCTCCGATCACTCGCTGATCGGCAGCCGCCCGGTGGAAAGCGGCGAGGTGACGCGAGCACTCCACGGAGAGTCGTTGGGAGACGTGACCCAGCTGAACGCCGAGGGCGGAACCGGTTCCAACAAGACCGTCCTCGAGAGCTACGTCCCGGTCCGTCTGGGTGGCGGACGCCCGGTCGGGGTCTTTGAGCTGTATGCCGATTACGGCCCGATCGCCAGCGACGCCCGGAGCATCTTCCTTCCCCTTGCCGCCGGCTTGGCAGCAGTCCTGTTGGGCCTCTATCTCTCGTTCTTCCCCATCCTCAAGCGGGTGACTCGAACGCTGCGGCGCCAAGTACAGGAGATAGAGCACAAGGCCTACCACGACAGCCTCACCGACCTCCCCAACCGGACGCTCTTCGAGGACCGGGTCGAGCGGGGAGTGCTTGAGGCGAACGCAAGGGGAACCCGGCTGGCCGTGATGCTGGTCGACCTCGATCGCTTCAAGGACGTCAACGACTCCCTGGGGCATCACAGCGGTGACCGTTTGCTCAAAGCGATCGCCGAGGATCTACCTGCCCAGATGAGGCGAGACGACACCGTCGCCAGGCTCGGCGGTGATGAGTTCGGCATCTTGGCGCTCGACATCAGCGATACCTCGGCGGTCCTGGCCTTGGCCGAGAAGGTACAGGCGGTCCTGGCGAATCCACGGATGATCGACGGGATCGAGTTGGGGGTCGACGCCAGCATCGGGATCGCGCTCTTCCCGGATCACGGCGATGACGTCGAGACGCTGATTCGCCGTGCCGATGTCGCGATGTATCGCAGTAAGGAGACGCACGGGGCCGCCTTGTATGAGAGCGAGCACGATAACCACTCCCCAGCGCGACTGACCCTGGTCGCCGAGCTGCACCGAGCGATCTCGGATCGAGAGCTGATCGTCAACTACCAGCCCCAGTGCGATCCTGCCAGCGGCGAGCTGGTCGGGGTCGAGGCGCTGGTGCGCTGGCAGCATCCCGAGCGCGGCCTCCTGATGCCGGAGGAATTCATACCCCTGGCCGAGCACACGGGGCTGATTCGCGCGCTGACCAGCCACGTGCTCGACGTCTCCCTGCGCCAGTGCCGCGAATGGCAAGGCGAAGGGCTGACCGTGGCGGTCGCTGTAAACGTCAGCGGCCGTGACCTCCTCGACCCGCAATTTCCCGAAGAGGTCGAGTCGCTGCTGGAGCGTTATAACGTCAACCCCAGCCAGTTGGAGTTGGAGATCACTGAGAACACGGCACTTACCGAGCTGCCACGCGCGAGGGCCACTCTCGCGCGGCTCAATCAGCTTGGCGTGAGCCTGGCGATCGACGATTTCGGCACCGGCAACTCCTCACTGGCCTACATCCGGCGCCTGCCGGTGCGCGTCCTCAAGATAGATCGATCCTTCGTGATGCACATGATGGATAACGAGGAGGATCGAGCCATCGTTCACTCGACGATTGACCTCGCCCACAGCCTCGGCCTGCGGGTCGTCGCCGAGGGAGTGGAGAGTGCCGAGTGCAACAGCATCCTGGCGGAACTCAGATGCGACCTTGCCCAGGGCTTCTACTTCGGTAAAGCGATGGCCGCCGACGACCTTGCGCGGTTCTCCCACTCGGCTGCCGCCCCGGGACACAGGATGTGAGAGTGGGGACGGCGAGGAGCCAAGGACTGACGTCTTGGACTTCCCCCGGTTTCGACGACACCGTGATCTACCTGTGTAACTTCGCCCGCGCCTATCCGCTCACCAGGGCGGGAAGGCCGATCGCCGTCGAAGCGAGCCCGGAGGGCGAGCGCAGGTGGCGATCGGGTCGGTGGCGTCCGGAACCCTCATGAGGGTGCGGGTGGCGGCGGGATGACTCGTGATCTACCTGGTGCCCAGGTTCGGCGGAGCCGAATACTCGTCACCTGCACCGACGTGCTGCCAAACCCGACCAGGCGCTTCGTGCATGATCCGTATTTCTATTGGCGTATGCTTCTCGACGAATCCTCGTGCGCCAGCGTCCAGACCTTTCGCGCCTCCAACGCATAGGACAAGCTCAATCTGCGCCTTTTCATCGCTGGGATTTTGGTGTCAGCCGCGGTAGCCATCCTTTTGGAGTCGCTCCTCACGGGAAAGATGGAGCCGCGACTAGATCGTGGTTGACGCATCGGAGTCCGCCGAGATAGACCACTCAGCTCCTCTCCACAAGCGAACGGCCAACGCCAGCAGCAGGACGCTCACAGCGGCCACAACTCCGAACGCGAGCAGCAGGTCCACCCTGTGGGGTGCGTAAATCCGATCGTGCGGAGAAAGACGCGCTCGCATCCGACTGGTGGTTTTCTAGGACCTTGGCGAGGAAGCCCCAGCGCCCTTGCTCGCCCCCGAGCCTTGCGATCACAAGCGGTGAGTCTCCGCTCGTCAAAAGGCGTGCGTGGAGTTGAAACTCCACCCTGTGGGGTACGCAAACCCGATCGTGGCCGAGAAAGACGTGCTCGCATCCGGCTCGTGGCTCACTCGGACCTTCATGAGGACGTCGCAGCGTGTGGGGTGCGTAAACCCGATCTCGGGGGGTTGGAGGAGCTCTCAATTGAGTTGGGACCGATGAGGCTTGAGGAGCAGCGGCCGGCCATCTACCCGTGAGTCTGCCTGTGCACGAGCTGCCTGAGCCCCCTGGCCGCCGCAAGGATGTCCCCGTCGCTGATGGAGAGCGACCCGTGTGGTGCCATCCGGCGGCCGATACTATGGCGATCGGCCGCCGAGCCTCTGCTCGATCCTGGCGAGGCTGAGCAGCGACGAGGTAAGGAGGCAGTCGGAGGGATGATTCAGGTAGACGTGACGATGAGAGGCGACGTCCCGGGTGAGGCGCGCGTGCATGCGGAGGAGAAGGTCGGGGCGCTGGACCGACTCGTCGACATCCCGGTTCTCGGTGCTCGAGTGGTGCTCGTCCAGGAAGCGAACCCGCGGATCGAGCGCCCCGCCCGGGCCGAGGGCGAGATCGACCTGAATGGCCCGATGATCCGGGCGAAGGTCGCCGACCTCGATCCGATCGCGGCGGTTGACAGCCTCACTCAGCGCCTCGAGCGGCAGCTGCGGACCTTCGTCGACCGTCGCACCGACCAGGCCCGCCGTCCGACCGAGCGCAAGGCGGGCGAGTGGCGGCATTCCAGCTTTGCCACCGACCGTCCTGACTACTTCCCGCGAGCGCCGGAGGAGCGGGAGATAGTCCGCCGCAAGACCTTCGCCACCGACCCGCTCACCCCCGCCGAGGCCGCCGAGGAGATGGAGTTCCTCGATCACGACTTCTACCTGTTCATCGAGCGCGAGACGGGTGCCGACGCCGTCGCGTACCACCGCGACGACGGCCGACTCGGCGTTATCGGACCGAGCGGGATCGGCTGGTCGGGCGAGAGCGCCGGGATCGTCTACGAGGAGAGCCGGATGAGCGGGCCGACCAGACTCGAGGACGCGGTAGCGGAGATGAACATCCTCAACCATCGGTTCATGTACTTCACCGATGCCGCGAGCGGCTGCGGCAACGTGATCTACATGCGCTACGACGGCCACTACGGCCTGATCGAGTCGGCCCGGTAGCCCGCAGGGGCAGGAGGTACGTCGGGGCCAGCCTCCGATCGGTCGCGGCGACGACCGTGCGACCGCGTCTCAGGGCCCGGTATCGCGACCTACGCTCCCGGGCTCCGGCTGCGCTCCAGCGGGCCTCCGCCTTCGCGAGCGGCTCCCAGCGTTCGCCTGTGGCGTGCCGATGCGCTTCCGTGGCCTCGGAGTTAGGTGGCCGTTAGGTGTCAGGTGCGAGCAGAGAAGATGCCTACAGCACCGACCACCTCGATCTGGGCGCTGTCGAACCGCTGGTCGAGTTGAGTCTTGAGGCTGTCGAGGTCGTCGTCGCGGTTGCTGAAGGTGCCGTCGCGTAACGTCCTCACGATGGCGT
>JADGPJ010000061.1 GCA_017882505.1 Solirubrobacterales bacterium
GGCCAAGACCCTGCTCGCCGACACGATCACCGAGGACGAAGGAGACGAGGAAGCGGAGCTCCGCGACGAAACGCGGCAGCGCCGCGGCGGGCCGACGACCGAGACCTCACCGGCGCGGCTGGCGCTCTGGGTCGGCGCCGCCCTGCTCGGCGCGATCGTCCTCGTCTGGATTCTCTACCAGCTGACCTAAGCGGCTGGTTGACCGTGCCGACGCCCCACCTCAGGGTCAGGGAATCGGGGACGACGACGGCGACGAGCTGGTTCAGGTCGTCTACGGCAACGACCCGGTCGAAGCGCAGATGATCCAGGGCCTGCTCGAAGGCGGCGGCATCCCCAGCCTCGTCGGGCCGCCCGGCCTGGACCCCCAGCTGCAGGGCATCGGCCTGCTGCGGCGCCCGGCTTCGACGGCGGCTCGCGACGGGTGATGGTTCGCGCCAACCAGGCCGAGGAGGCTCGCGCCCTGCTGGTCGAGACGCTGGAGGAAGACGAAGAAGAGACGTGGCCGGAAATCGCTGCGCCTCAAGTGAGGCGGCTCACCTGACCCCGCTGGGGCGGGTCATCCCCCGCAGATAGTCGCGCCAGGCCTCCTCGATATCGCGAAAGCGAGCGTCGAAGGCATCTTCCAGGGTCGGCACCGTGCCGCCGGGAAGCAGGCCGTCGACGAGTCGCTCGCAGGCCTCCGGGCCGCGCTCGTTCTCGAGCAGGTCGAAGATCGTGCCGCCGAGGATCACCGCGTCGCGGCGCGAGGGCGGGAACGAGGGCCGGGCGCTCTCGCGCAGACGGCGGATCACCGCGGCGCGGTAGAGGCCGACCTGGCGGGCGAAGTACTGGGCGCCGCCCTCGACCATCCAGGCCCAGCGCAGGTAGCGGGCGAAGCGGCGGGGGGTCCAGGAGGGGGGAAGGGCGGAGTTGTTGGCGGCGACCACGAGCTGGGCGTAGAGACGCTCGGCGGTGCCTCGCAACGCCTCGAGTGAGTCGTCGCCGGCGGCGCGGCGTTCCATGTGGGAATCGTTGAGGACGTGCAGCTCGGTCGCCATCGCCCAGCCGGCCATGTAGCGGCGGCCGGCCGGCGCCGCCGACCAGCGGGCGGCGGGCAGGAACGGGTGGGCCATCGTCAGCCAGGCCGGATTGGTGTGGATGACCACAGTGACCTCGCCCGGAACCTGGGCGAAGCGGTCTTCCAGCCGCAGCCGCAGGTTCTCCATCCGGTCCAGCGTCCGCTCGGCGAAGGCGGAGTCGTCGGAGTCGTGACGCGCGGTGAAGCTGAGGGACTCCGTCTCGATCCAGGACATAGGTCGAGACTAACGGCCGGAGCCACGGCTCAAACGAGCGCAGGTTCGCTGGCGCCGCAGACTTCCTTGATCTCCTGGCGAGCGCGGTCGAACTCCTCGTCCGCCATCACCGGGGTGCCCTCGAAGGGCAGGTCGCGATCGATCTCGACCCAGGAACGGCAGCCGTGGTACTCGTCGCGAACGCGCACGGTGACCGGGCGCGGGATGCGGTGGACCCGCAGCAGCAGGATGTGAAGGGGGTGGCGCCGCTTCCAGTTGAGCCGCTTCTCGGCGTAATCCGGAGTCCAGATGTAATACGGCGAGAGGGAGTCGAGCGTGCGGCGATCGTTGATCGTGACGTGATCGGTCACCTCGGCCCAGGCGCGCAGCCGGACGCGGTCGGGCTGGGGGATGCCGCCGTCCTGGAGCAGCGCTTTCGGCGGCGGCTCCTCGTCGGGCCAGACACCCTCCTCGAGGGCGCGGCGAAGCTCGGGGTGATGGGATTCGCGCACCAGGTCGTTGCGCTGGTGGTCGAACGTCGGGTAGAGGAAAAAGCGCTCGTGCTCGAGTTCGAAGTGCTTGTTCTCCTCGCGGATGCCGCCCTTGCGCAGCGTGAGCAGCTGCTCGCCCTCCGCGAGAGCGCGGACCGTTACAGCCCATTCCTTGAAAGCGATCGGCATTTGAGTGAGTACCTGAGAAGAGTTGGTGTAGAGAGGGGGGTTTGTTGTTGCCAGGCCTTGAGGAGGCCGTACCGCCCGCTCGGGTCGCGGATTCTAGAGGAGAGTTCCTGAAACGCCAAATAATTGATCGCTAAATTATTCCTCCGCCGCCTGGGGTCTCGATTCTGAGCCGGTTTCCGGGGGCGAGATCGCCCTCGGCCTTGCTCGCCAGCGGCTCCCCGTCAAGCAGGTTGCGGCCGCTTGCGCCGTCGCCGCCGCCGCCCAGACCGCGGGGTGCGTGCCGGCGGCGCTCGGTGATCAGGGTGAACCGCATCGGCGCCAGCGCTTCGATCTCCCGCACGACCCCCTCGCCGCCGCGAAAGTCGCCCTCGCCGCCACTGCCCTGTCGCAGCGAAAGCTCGCGGACGCGCAGGGGGAACTCGGTCTCGAGCGCCTCGATCGGCGTGTTCAGGGTGTTCGACATCGCCACGTGGATCGCGCTGGGCCCGTCGGCGTCCGGGCAGGCTCCCTGGCCGCCGCCCAGCGTCTCGTAGTAGGTGAACTCGTCGCTCGCGAGGGTGAGGTTGTTCATCGTCCCCTGGCCCTGGGCCGGGACCGGGCGGGCGCCGCCGAGGGCTGCGATGACGAGGTCGGCGACCCGGCTCGAGGTCTCGACGTTGCCGGCGGCGACGGCGGCGGGGGACTCGGCGTTGAGCAGGCAGCCGGCCGGCGCCTGGACCTCGATTGGCCGGTGGGCGCCGGCTGAGGGCGGCGCGTCGGGGTCGGTCAGGACGCGGACGGCGAAGAAGGCCGCTGATTTGGTCACCGAGAGCGGGCAGTTGAGGTTGCCCCCGACCTGAGGGTCGGTTCCGGCGAAGTCGAGGCGCAGGGTCTCGCCGTCGATCGTCGCCGCGACCCGCAGGAGGACGTCCCTCTCGCCCGCCGCGTCGTCGTCTTCGAGCACGTCCTCGGCCCGGTAGACGCCGTCGGGGAGGGCGGCGAGCGCGGCGCGGGTGCGGCGCTCGGA
The DNA here is from genome assembly GCA_017882505.1 of Solirubrobacterales bacterium. Lineage (GTDB taxonomy): Bacteria > Actinomycetota > Thermoleophilia > Solirubrobacterales > 70-9 > VAYN01. The sequence goes on from JADGPJ010000061.1 coordinate 2,958, forward strand.
GTAGGCGAGGATCGCATCCATGCCCGCCCGCAGGCGCTCGACGCCTTCGCGCTCGGCAAGCTCTGCCAGCCTCGTCTCCCCGATTCGGTTGGCGGCCCGCTGGGCGCGCAGATCGGCGAGCCGCTGGCGGGGGGAGCGCATCTGCGCGACGAGGCGCTCGAGCTCGGCCTCGTCGACGCGGGTCGGCGAAATCACCACGCCCTCGTCGGTCAGGGTCTTGGAGAAGGCCGGCATCCCGCCCGGGGTCGGTCCGCCGACGTCGGCGTGGTGGGCGCGGCTGGCGGCGAACCCGAGCAGCTCGCCGGCGAGGAAGACCGGTGAGATCAAGGTGATGTCGGGCAGGTGGGTGCCGCCTTGGTAGGGGTCGTTGAGGATCCAGGCGACGCCGGGGCGGTGCTCCTCGCCGAGCACTGCGGCGACCGCGTCCGGCATCGAGCCGAGGTGGACGGGAATGTGCTCGGCCTGCATCACCAGCTCCCCGGTGGCGTCGAAGAGCGCCGTCGAGCAGTCGTGGCGCTCCTTGATGTTGGCCGAGTAGGCGGAGCGGATCAGAGCGGCACCCATCTCGTCGCAGGCGGCGCGCAGGCCGCCGATCAGGACCTGCAGGGAGATCGGGTCGAGCTCGTTCATCGCATGGTTCCTTTTCCACCCATTTCGTGCGAAAGGAACCGCGCGACGATGGTGCCGTGGTCGTCGACGCCTGCACTCCATCCCGGCGGCAGGACCAGGGTCGCCTCGGGAAGCTCGAAGACGACCGGGCCCTCGGCACGGGTCCCGGCGGCCGGCTCGCCGCGCAGGACCGGGGTCTCGACCCACTCGCCGCCGAAGAGCACCGGCCGCGTGTCCTGCCCGAGCTCGCCCGCGGTCGCGGCCACCGGGCGCGGTTCGGGCCCGGGGACGACGAGCGCCAGGCGGATGTCGACGAGGACCACCTCGCCCTCGGGGTCGCGATGCCCGTAGCGGTCCTCGTGGGCGCGCTCGAAGCGCTCGGTGAGGTCGGCAGGGTCGGGATCGGGCGGCCCGGGGATCGGCAGCTCGAAGGCCTGGCCGGCGTAGCGCATCTCGTAGACCACCTCGGCCCTGGCATCGTCGAGCTCGCCTCCGGCGGCGGCGATCAGGGCGCCGACCTCGGCGGCGATGCGCTCGCCGCTGAGCTCGGCGCCGCTCAGCATCACCGTGTGGGCGGTGTCGCGGCGGCGGTCGGAGGCGCAGAGGCCGAGCGCCGAGAGCACGCCGCTGGCTCGCGGGCAGAGGATCGACCCGATCCCGAGCTCGGCGGCGATCGCCGCGGCGTGCATCGGCCCGGCGCCGCCGAAGGGCAGCAGCGCGAAGCCGCGGGGGTCGACGCCGCGCTCGACGGTGACGACGCGGAGCGCCCGCACCATCTCCTGGTTGGCGACGCGGACGATCCCGGCCGCGGTCGCCAGCCGGTCGAGGCCGAGCGAGCCGGCGAGGTGGTCGATCGCCTCCGCGGCGGCGCCGGTGTCGAGGGCGACGTCGCCGGCCAGGCGCGAGTCGGCGGCGAGGTGGCCGAGCACGAGGTTGGCGTCGGTGACGGTCGGCTCGGCGCCGCCGCGGCCGTAACAGGCGGGCCCCGGCTCGGCGCCGGCGGACTGCGGGCCGACGCGGAGGGCGCCGCCGGAGTCGCGCCAGGCGATCGAGCCGCCGCCGGCGCCGACCGTGTGGACGTCGACCATCGGCAGCTGGATCGTGCGGCCGCCGATCCGGCGGGAGTCGGTGCGCCGGACCTCGCCGTCCTCGACAAGGCAGACGTCGCAGGAGGTGCCGCCCATGTCGAAGCCGAGGGCGTTGCCGTCACCGCTCAGGCGGGCGAGCAGGCTCGCGCCGACCGCGCCTCCGGCGGGTCCCGAGAGCACGCTCCAGGCGCCGGCCCGCGCCGCCTCCTCGGCCGGGGCGACGCCGCCGGAGGACTGCATCACCAATGGCCGCGGCAGTCCCGCCGTCGTGGCGGCCTCGCCGAGCCGCCCGAGGTAGCGGCCGAGCAGCGGGCTCAGGTAGGCGTCGATCGCGGTGGTCGAGCAGCGCTCGTACTCACGGAAGCGCGGCAGCACCTCGTGCGAGGCGGAGACCTGCAGACCGGGGAGGCGCTGGCGGAGGTGCTTGGCGAGGCGCCGCTCGTGCGAGGGATCGAGATAGGAGAAGAGCAGGCAGATCGCGACCGCCTCGGCGCCGCTCTCCTCGAGCAGGCCGGCCAGGCGCTCCGGCTCGTCCTCGCCGAGCGGCTCGATCACCCCCTCCGGGCCGATCCGCTCGTCGGCCTCGAAGCGCAGCGTGCGCTCGATCAGCGATACCGGCTTCGGCGTGCAGAGGCGGTAGAGGTCGGGCCGGTCCTGGCGGCCGATCTCGAGCAGGTCGGCGAAGCCGCGGGTGGCGATCAGCGCCGTCCGCGCCCCGCGTTCCTCCAGCAGCGCGTTTGTGCCGACGGTCATCCCGTGCGCGAAGACCTCGACCTCGTCCGACCCGGCGCCCGCCCGCGCCAGAACCTCGTCGATGGCCCTCATCACCGCGTCGGACTCGGCCCCCGGCGTGGACGGGACCTTGGCGGTGTGGATGGCGCCGTCGTCGACCAGGACCGCGTCGGTGAAGGTGCCGCCGACGTCGACTCCGAGGAGCATGCGCTCAGCGCCACTCCTCGCGCCGCGCCGTGCCGTCGGCGGCGAGGACGACGTGGATTCCGTCGAGGTCGGGATCGGTGTCGGGGAAGTCGCTGCGCAGGTGCCCGCCGCGCGACTCCCTGCGGTCGAGGGCGGAGATGGCGATCGCCCTCGCCAGCGGGTAGGGGTTGGAGATCAGGCGGGCGAGGTCGTCGGGGGTGCGCATCGGCCCCGCGTAGCGCCAGACGGCGTCCCTCGTCTCTTCGGTTGGCGGATCGAACTTCCAGTCCGGCGGCGGCGGGCGCTCCGCCGCCGCCTCCTCCTCCACCGCCGCGCGGGCGGCGCGGCCGCCGAAGACGAAGCACTCGCTGAGCGAGTTGGAGGCGAGGCGGTTGGCGCCGTGCAGGCCGGTGCAGGAGCACTCGCCGACCGCGTAGAGGCCGGGCAGCGAGGAGTGGCCGTCGAGGTCGACGACGATCCCGCCCATCATGTAGTGGGCGGCGGGGGCGATCGGGACCGGTTCGGAGCGGGGGTCCAGGCCGGCCTCGGCGAGGAAGCCGAAGACGTTGGGGAAGCGGGCCGGGTCGATGCCGCGCAGGTCGAGCTTGACCTCGGTCTTCGCTTCCTTCTTCATCCGTTCGAGGATCGCCGCGGTGACGGCGTCGCGGGGGGCGAGCTCGTCGGTGAAGCGCTCGCCGGAGGCGTCGAGCAGCTGCGCTCCCTCGCCGCGGATCGCCTCGGTGATGAGGACGCCGTCGAAGGGCGAGCCGGGAAGCGCGACCGCGGTCGGGTGGAACTGGCAGAACTCGAGGTCGGCGAGGTCGGCGCCGGCGGCGCCGGCGAGGACTGGCCCGGCGCCGATCGCGCCGCGGGGGTTGGTGGTGCGGCGCCAGAGCGCGGCGGCGCCGCCGGTGGCGAGCACGGTCGCGGCGGCGGCGAGGGGGCCGGCGTCGGTGATGACCCCGTGGCAGCGCTCGCCGTCGCTCCACAGCGATGTCGCCGAGGTCCTCTCCATCACCTCGATCCGCTCCTCGATCGCGACCATCGCCGCCAGCTTCGAGGTCAGCTCGTGCCCGGTCTGGCTGCCGCCGGAATGGACGATCCGCCGGCTGCCGTGGCCTCCCTCGAGCCCCAGCGCCAGCCTGCCCTCGTGGTCGAGGTCGAAGACGACGCCGCGCTCCTGCAGGTCTCGCACAGCCGCGGGCGCCTCGTCGACCAGGACCCGCACGGCGGAGGTGCGGCAGAGCCCGCGCCCGGCGGCGATCGTGTCGGCGGCGTGGCGGTCGGGGGTGTCGCCGGGCTCGAGCGCCGCCGCGAGCCCACCCTGGGCCCAGAAGCTGGCGCTCTTGGAGAGCGGCGTGCGGGAGACGAGGCAGACGTCGCCTCCGAGCTCCGCGGCCCTCAGTGCCGTCCAGAGGCCAGCCGCGCCGCCGCCGACGACGACGACGTCGAACTCCGCGTTTGCGGTTATTTCCTCTCAGCCTCTCGGCGGATCGACTCGATCTGCGCTCGCAGCCATGAGGCAGCCGCTTCGCGCGTCCGCGCCAGCTCGTCGGCGATCGTCCGCTCGGACTCGGCCGCGCGGCGCTCCGCCGCCGCGATCCGCTCCTCGGCCGCGTCGGCCTGGGTCTCGATCTCGCCCAGCCGCTCCTCGGCCGCGGCGATCGCCTGCTCCTTCGCCTGGCGCTCGCGCTGCAGCTCCTCCTCGTGGGTCAGGCGCAGTTTCTCGAGGTCGCGATCCCCCTCGGCGCGGAGTCGCTCGAGGTCGGCCTCGAGCGCTTTGATCTCCGCCTCGGCCCGCTGTTCGGCCTGGTTCGCCATCTCCGCCGCCGCCTGTAGGCGGCGCTCGGCCTCCTCGATCTGCGGGTTGAGACTCTCGCCGCTGGACCCGCCCGTCTCCGCGCTCATGGCCTCAATCTAATACCGGGGTGCCGGTGACGTCGCGGTAGGCCTCGATCACCCGTTCGGCCATCCTCGCCGCGGACAGCGAGGCGGCGCGGGCGGCGCCGGCGACTCGCGGGTCGGTCGCCTCCAGATGGCGGCCCGCCAGGTTCGCCCACCGAGCCAGGTCGAAGGGGGCGCAGAGGCAGCCGTCGATGCCGCCGAGCGCGTAAGGGGCGATGCCGACGGGGGTCGAGAGGACGGGCACCTCGCAGGCCAGCGCCTCGACCGCGATCATCCCGAATCCCTCGTAGTCGGAGGTGACGAGGACGGCGTCGGCGGCGTTGAGCCACAGCGGCATCCGCTCCGGCTCGATCGAGCCGCCGCTGAGCAGCTCGGCGCCGCAGCTGGCCGCCAGCTCGGCGGCGCGGTCGTGGCGCTTCTCGGGCCGGGCCGGGTTGGCGGGGAAGAAGAGGTAGCGGCCGTCGGGGTCGAGGCCCAGCGACTGGCGCGCCTGCGAGCGCGGAACCGGGCCGAAGCGGCCGAGGTCCGGTCCGCAGGGGAGGACCGCCGAGCCGGGGACCGGCGGTAGGCCGGGTCGGCCGTCCTCGGAGGCGAAGAGCGCTCGCGAGACCGCTGCGACGAGGTCGACCCGCCAGGCGAGGCGGCGCGAGAGCGGGCCGACGACGCCGTGGCGGACGTCGGTGCCGTGGAAGGTGACGATCAGCGGCGCCGCTCCCGCGAGCTTCGCGCACCATCCCGGCAGCCCGTAGTGGGCGTGGACGAGATCGAAGCGCTCGCGACGCAGCAGCGCCCGCAGCCGTCGCGTCGCGGGGATGTACTCGTTGCGGCCAGGCGGGAAGCTGAAGACGTCGACGTCGATCCCGCCCGCTCGCACCTCGTCGATCTGGTCGCGAACCCAGCGGCCGCGCTGCGGCGCGGCGGCGTCGGGCTCGAAGTTGGTGACGACGAGGACGCGCACCCGCATGAGGGTATCCGCGATAGCTTGGCCGGGACCGGAACCGAGGGCCTGCGAAGGAGAGTGGCGATGACCGGAAGTGCCGATTTCACCCCCGAGGAGTGGGAGATCGTTCGCGAGGGACCGACCAGCGCTGGGATGATCGTTTCGACCGCGCAGCGCGGCGGCACCTTCCGCGAGGTCTTCGCGATGGCCAAGGCCTACACCGAGGCGCGCAAGGAGCACGGCGACTCGGCCCTGCTCGACGAGATCGTCTCGCACAAGCCGGATATGGATAAGACCAAGTCGCACTCGCCCGAGGAGCTGAAGCAGCACGGTCTGGAGCGAATCCGCGAAGCGGTCGCCCTGGTCGAGCAGAAGGCGACGACGGAGGAGCTCGGCGACTACCGTCGCTTCGTCACCTCGCTGGCCGAGCGCGTCGCCGGCGCCAAGGAGGAGAGCGACGAGAAGAAGATCAGCGACGCCGAGAGGGCGGCGATCACAGAGATCAACCAGGCGCTGGGCTCCTAGCCGGGCTCGGCGCCGAGCTCGTCGAGCTCGCGCTCGAAGCTCGCCGCCCGCATCACCAGCCGGGTCTCGGTCGAGGCGGCGCCGGCGTCGCGGCGGATCGCCCGCACGGTGCGATCGAGGTCGTCGGAGTCGCGGCAGGCGACCCGCAGCTGGTAGTCGAAGCGGCCGGTGAGGAAGGCCAGCTCGCGGACCGCGGGCAGCTTGGCGACGCGGCGCTCGAACTCGTCCGGGTCGGTGCTCGGCAGCAGCCGGACGTCGATCAGGGCGTCGAAGGAGCGGCCGACGCTGCCGAGGTCGATCTTCGTCGTGAAGCCGAGGATCACCCCGTCGCGGCGCAGGCGGCGGACCCGGTCGGCGGTGCCGTGCGGGCTGAGGCCGACCTCGGCGCCGATGCTGGCGAAGGAGGCCCTTCCGTTTGCACTCAGCAGACTGATGATTTGTTGATCAATCGGATCGAGCACAGTGAATTCAGAGAAGTTCGCGGCCTGAATCTTGAATTAGCGCAGCAGATGAGCATGATCGCAGAACATCCAGCGAGGAGCCAGGAATGCGCATCGGAGTGCCGACGGAGATCAAGAAGGACGAGCACAGGGTCGCCCTGACGCCGGCCGGCGTGCGCGAGCTGACCGCCGGCGGGAACGAGGTCTTCGTCCAGGCCGGTGCCGGCGAGGGCTCGGCGATCTCCGACGCCGAGCTCGCCGCCCAAGGCGCCCGGCTCCTCGCCGACGCCGAGGCCGTGTTCGCGGCGGCGGACGTCGTCGTCAAGGTCAAGGAGCCCCAGCCGGCCGAGGTCGAGCTGCTCGAGCCCCGCCACGTCCTCTTCACCTATCTCCACCTCGCGCCCGACCCAGTGCTGACCGCTGCTCTGGTCAAGTCCGGCGCCACCTGCATCGCCTATGAGACCGTCGCCGACCCGGCCGGTCGGTTGCCGCTGCTGGCGCCGATGAGCGAGGTCGCCGGCAAGCTCGCCGCCCAGGCCGGCGCCTTCATGCTCGGCAAGCCGCTCGGCGGCCGCGGCCTCCTGCTCGGCGGCGTCCCCGGGGTCGCCGCGGGCCGGGTGATGATCATCGGCGGCGGCGTCGTCGGCCTCAACGCCGCCAAGGTCGCCCTCGGCCTCGGCGCCGAGGTCTACCTCTACGACCGCTCGATCGACCGCCTGCGCGACCTCGACGTCCACTTCCGCGACCGGCTCTCCACCTGTTACGCCTCGGCGCTGGAGATCGAGCAGCGCCTGCCCGAAGCCGACCTCGTCGTCGGCGCCGTCCTCGTCCGCGGCGCCAAGGCTCCGCACGTCGTCTCCCGGGCGCAGCTGGGGACGATGAAGCGCGGCGCCGTCCTCGTCGACGTCTCGATCGACCAGGGCGGCTGCTTCGAGACCTCGCGCCCGACCACCCATTCCGACCCGACCTACGAGGTCGACGGGATCAACCACTACTGCGTCGCCAACATGCCCGGTGCGGTTCCGGTCACCTCGACCCAGGCGCTGACCAACGCGACGCTGCCCTACCTGCTCGAGCTGGCGGGGCGGGGGACGGTCGCCGCCCTCGCCGCCGACCCCGGCTTCGCCGCCGGGCTCAACGTCGCCGCCGGCAGGGTGACGCAGGAGTCGGTGGCGCGCGACCAGGGCCTCGAGTGGACCCCCGCCGCCGAGGCGCTGGCGGGACTTATCGCCGTCAGCGCCTGAGCCGGCCCGCTCAGCAGGGGTTTCGCGGCACCGGCATCAGCACCCGTCCCAGCCCCACCACCTCGACGTCCTGACCGGGAGCGCAGGCGGCGATGTCGTGCTCCTCGGTGCGCAGCCGCCGGCGCAGGCTCGCCAGCGCCGGCAACCCGACCAGCGCCGGCACCGCGAGCAGGATGCCGCGGTAGGCGAGGACCGCGACCGCAGCGTCGGTGGCGCCGACGCCGTAGAGGATGAGGGCGCCGATCAGGCCGAGGTCGAGGCCGCCGATCCCGCCCGGTAGCGGCACCAGGCCGCCGAGCTGGCCGATTAGGTAGGCGAGCATCAGCGCGTCGAGCGGCGGCAGCGGATTGCCGAAAGCGGGGAAGCAGACGGCGAGCACGGCGATGTCGAAGAGCATGTAGCCGACCGAGCCGATCCACATCGCCGGCGAGCGCAGCAGGCCGACAGCCTCGTCGACCCCGTCGGCGGCCGCGCCCAGGATCGCCTGCAGTCGCGGTCGTTCCGAGCGCTCCCTGAGTGCCCGCGCCACCCGCCGCGCCGTCAGCGTCAGCGCGATCGCCCCGATCCCGACGATCGCCGGGACGATCCCGAGCAGCGGGCTCGTCGGTCCCGACATCACACCGGTGGCGAGGGCGATGCCGCCGATGGCCAGAAAGCCGACGTTGGCGAGGCTGGTGAGGAGGAAGAAGGCGACCGTCCGGCGGCCGACCTGCCCGGCGGGAACGCCACCGCGGCGCAGGATCCAGGCGCCGAGCGCCAGGCCGCCGGCGCCGCCGACCGAGAGCAGCGTGTTCGCCGCCTGCTCGGAGAGCCCGATCTCGGTGCTGGTGCGCCAGCTCATCCGGTCGCAGAAGACGGCGCGGAAGACGAGCACGTAGGAGGCGCAGGAGAGCAGCTCGAAGCCGACCCCGAGCCAGATCCAGGTCGGCTCGGCGCCGTTGAAGCTCTCGCGCAGCGAGCTCAGTCCGGGCAGGAGCGCGACGAGGAGCACGACGGCGACGGCGATCGTGGCCAGGATCGCCAGCGAGCGCCGCAGGCTGCGTTCGGAGAATTCTTCGGGCAGCGGCTCGGCGTCGACCTCGGTGGGTTCGAGATAGGTGACCTTGAGTTCGGGCCGTGCCGTCATCGCTCGGCGACGACTCTATGCAGCGTCGCTCGCCGACATCGAATGCCCTCCGATCGCCGGGATCAGCCGAGCCGCACCGGCAACGTCTTCAGCTGGTTGAGGAAGGCCGATTCGACGAACTCCGGGCGGCCGTCGAGCCGCATCTCCGGGTAGCGAGCCAGTGTCTCGTCGAAGAGGATCTTCAGCTCCAGGCGGGCGAGGGCGGTGCCGAGGCAGAAGTGGCGGCCGCCGGCGCCGAAGGCCTGGTGCTCGGGATTGCGGGTGACGTCGAAGCGATCGGGGTCCTCGTAGCGCGTGGCGTCGCGGTTCGAGGAGACGTACCACATGACCACCTTCTCGCCCTCCTTGATCTCCTGCCCGTTCAGCTCGGTATCGCAGGCCGCGGTGCGGCGGAAGTGGGCGAAGGCGGGGAACATCCGCAGCGACTCCTCGACGGCGCTGGGGATCAGCGAGGGGTCGTCGAGCAGCAACTGCAGCTGGTCGGGGTTCTCGAGCAGCGCCCGCATGCCGCTCGCGTAGGTCGCCTTGGTGCTGTCGTTGCCGGCGGCCACGAGCAGGAAGAAGCCCATCACGATCTCGTGCTCCTCGAGCTTCTCGCCGTTGATCTCGGCGTGGACGAGGACGCTGGTCAGGTCGTCGGTCGGATTCTCGCGGCGCTCCGCGATCATCTTGCTGCAGCGCTCGAAGATTTCCGGCACGGTCTTCTCGATCGCGCCCTGGACCCCGTCGGGGTTGAGGTCGGGATCGCTCGCCCCCAGCGTCGCGTTCATCATCTCCGCCCAGATCGCGTCGTCCTCGGGTGGGATCCCCATGAAGCTGCCGATCACGCGTGAGACCGCGGCCTGGCCGACGTCGACGACGAGGTCACAGCTCTCGTGCCCCTCGAGGCGGTCGAGGACGTCGACGACGATGCGGCGGATCTCCGCCTCATGGCCGGCGATCCGCTTCGGCGTGAAGCCAGCCTGGAAGAGGGCCTTGATCCGGTCGTGCTTGGGTGGGTCCATGCCGATGAACATCGCCCTCATCAGCTCCAGCGGGAAGCCCGCGGTGACCGCCACGATGCCGCCGCGTTCGGAGGAGTAGGTCCGCCAGTCGCGGCTGACCGTGTAGACGTCGTCGGCGGTGGTGATCGACCAGAAGCCGGCCGATTCGGGGAACTCGGGCACGCGCGAGGTCCAGTGGACCGGGCACTCGCTGCGCATCCGCCTGAAGAGCTCGTGGGGCGGCCCGTCCGGCCACCGCTCACGCTCGATCAGCAGCACGTCGTCGAGATTCTCGTCCGCCATCGTCATCGCATCTCTCCTCCAGGCTCGGGGTGCGCCGGCATCCTACTGGCTGGCTGGCCAGTTTATCTCCGCGGGCCCGGGCCCAGCGGCCGACGCGCTCGCTCCCAGGTTTGCTCCGCAGGAGTCACAGCCGAATCGTCAGAGGCGCGGCACCGGTACCCGGAAAAGCGGTCGTTGGTTAGAACTGAGGGCGGCGGTTATCGTTGGAGTCGCGACCCCCTCAAGGGACCCACCGACGGTGTGCCAGCGGCGCAGAGATTGGTCCGTCCCAAAAGGTTGGCGCGCCGGGAGCCGATAGAGAGGCATGGCATCTGCCCACCCGAGCCGCAGCCATACGCCGTTGACGGCCTCTCTCTGGCTCCTTACGGTCTTGCTGGCGGCGTATGGCGTCGTCATCCTCGGCTCGCTGGGTGGTGGCTCGCTCCAGGACTTCTTCGGCCGCTGGGTCTATGACGCCGTCGTTCTCGGGGCGGCAATGGTGGTACTGGCTCGATCGGTCAGGGTCGAGGCGGAGCGACGGGCCTGGCTCGCCCTCGGGATCGCGTTGTTGCTCTGGGCGCTTGGGCAGACCTACTACTCGGTCTTCCTCTACTACTCCAGTCCGGCGCCATTCCCCTCGCCTGCCGACGCTCTCTTTCTCGCTTTCTACCCCGCCAGCTACGTTGGCCTGGTGCTCTTGCTGCGGGCCCGGGTCGCCCATCTCGAGCCACTTGCCTGGGTAGACGGTCTGATCGGTGCGCTCGCCGTCGCCGCCGTCGCCGCGGCGCTGATCTTCCCGCCCGTGTTGGGCGCGCTCGGCGGCAGCCCGCTCGGTGTCGGTGTCAGCCTCGCCTACCCCTGTGCCGATCTGGTGCTGCTCGGCCTCGTCTTTGGAGCACTTGCGGCATCGGAGCGGCGGGTGCAGGGCACCTGGCTGTTGATCGCAATCGCCCTGCTCCTCTTCGCCGCGGCGGACGTCGTCTACATCTCGGTCAACGGCCAGTCGACCGAGGCGCTGAACCTTGCGAGCGTCGGCTGGCCGGCGGCCTTCCTCTTACTGGCTCGCGCCGCTTGGCTTCACGGGCCGATGGCTGCTTCCACGTCGCGCCGCAGCGGCCATCGTCGCCATATCGCGCTGCCACTTGCCCTCTCCGCAGCGGTCGTCGTCTTGCTCGCGCTCGGCAGCTTCACCTCGATCGGGACGACGGCGGTGGTTCTCGGCGTCGCTTCGCTCGGCGTGGTTCTGATCAGGCTGGGAATCACCTTCAACCAGAACGCGAGGATGCTCACCGCCTCTCGGCGCGACGCCGTCACCGATCCGCTGACGCAACTCGGCAACCGCCGTAGCCTCACGTTCGACCTGGAGAGAAGACTGAGGATGGGAAGCGGAGAGGCGATCCTGGCGCTATTCGACCTTGACGGCTTCAAGGCCTACAACGACAGCTTCGGGCACATGGCAGGCGACGACCTGCTGCACCGACTCGGCACCCAGCTGGCTGCCGCGGTGGAGCCCTGGGGTAAGGGCTATCGGCTCGGCGGGGACGAGTTCTGCGTGCTCGCCGCGGCGAGCACGCTCAAACCGGAGGCGATCACCGCGGCCGCGCAGGCGGCTCTCTCAGAGCGGGGCGGCGGCTTCTCGATCGGCGCCTCCTGGGGAATGGTGCGACTCCCTGCCGAAGCCACAACGGCGACCGACGCGATGCGCCTTGCCGACCGGCGGATGTACGCGCAGAAGGGCCAGCGGGCCAACTCGGCCCTGAGCCAAACGCGCGGGGTACTGCTCGGCGTGTTGCACGAGCGTGAGCCCGAACTCGACGGCGAGCTGCAAGGCATCGCACACCTGGCGGCGCGGATGGGCCGCGAGCTCGGCCTCGGGACTGAGGACCTGGACGTGCTGGTCCGCGCCGCAGAGCTCCACGACGTCGGCAAGGTGGCGATCCCAGACGAGATCCTGCACAAGGCTGGAGCGCTCACCGACGCCGAGTGGGAGCTGATGCGAAAGCACCCATTGATCGGCGAGCGAGTGCTCTCCGCCGCGCCCGCGATGAGCCAGGTTGCCAAGCTGGTTCGATCTTCGCACGAGCGCTGGGACGGGAGTGGCTACCCGGATCAGCTGGCGGGGGGAGAATATCCCGCTCGGCGCCCGGATAATCCTGATCTGCGACGCCTACAACGCGATGACCGGCTGGCAGCCCTACGCGGAGCCGATGAGTGCAGAGGATGCGATCGATGAGCTCCGCCAAGGCGCCGGAACCCAGTTTGACCCGACGCTGACCGAAATGTTCATCGAGCGGGTCTCGCCGACGGTCGCGGGTTGACCTGAGCCGATCGGCTGCGTCCGTTGAGCCGATGGGAGGGGGAGGAAGCCAGGCGAGCCTGATCTGCCTGTGTAACTTCGCCCGCGCCTATCCGCTCACCAGGGCGGGAAGGCCGATCGCCGTCGAAGCGAGCCCGGAGGGCGAGCGCAGGCGGCGATCGGGTCGGTGGCGTCCGGAACCCTCATGAGGGTGCGGGTGGCGGCGGGATGACTCGTGATCTACCTGGCCATTCCGTGCCTTACCGGGGATTCGTCTCCCGCCGCCGTCCACGGATGCCGCCGTGACTTCATAGAAGCCTGGACGTCACTCAACACAGGGCGCCCGGAGGTTCGCCTTGAGTCGGAACTCGATGACGTCCAGGTCGGCCGACGAGCGGCCGACCTGGACGTCGAGATCAGGCGAGGTCGAACCGGTCGAGGTTCATCACCTTGACCCACGTCGCGACGAAGTCGTGCACGAACTTCTCCCGTGCGTCGTCGCTCGCGTAGACCTCTGCGAGCGCGCGCAGCTCGGAGTTCGAGCCGAAGACGAGGTCGACGCGGCTGCCGGTCCACTTGAGCTCGCCGGTGGCGAGGTCGCGGCCCTCGAAGGTCTCCGCCTCCTCTGACGTCGGCTTCCACGTCGTGCCCAGGTCGAGCAGGTTGACGAAGAAGTCGTTGGTCAGCGACTCGGCCGTCGAGGT
>JADGPJ010000062.1 GCA_017882505.1 Solirubrobacterales bacterium
TCGTCGGTTTAGCGATGCCCCGGGACGGGGGACGCTGGGACGCATCACTGCTGATCGGGGAGACAGGATTTGAACCTGCGACCGCTCGGCCCCCAGCCGAGTGCGCTACCAGACTGCGCCACTCCCCGTGGGGTGAAGACCATTCTACGAATCCTCGAATCGGCGGCTAGGCTCCCTGGACGCGCGGCGGTAGCTCAACGGTAGAGCCTCAGCCTTCCAAGCTGATGACGCGGGTTCGATTCCCGTCCGCCGCTCTTCACGACACGATGCCCATGGCCTCCGCAAAACCTCTCGCCGCCGCCTGCCTGACCTTGACGATCGGTCTGCTGGCGCTTGGCGGCTGCGGCGGCAGCTCCGGGAACGGGGGCTCCGGCTCGACCGAATCCAGCGGCAAGAGCGGGACCGGATACGTCAGCTGGCCGCTGTTCGGGCGGGTGCCCGAGCGCACCCACTACCTCCCCGCCGAAAAGCGGGTGCTCGACCCGCCTCTGCGCCAGGCGTGGACGATCACCACCAACGGGCTGATCGAGTTCCCGCCGGCGATCGCCAACGGGGTCGCCTACCTGGTCAATAAGTTCGGAAACGCGAAAGCAGTCCGCCTGCGCGACCGCAAGATCCTCTGGGAACGGGTCGTCGATCCACGCAACCACGGCAAGCCGAGGGACGTCACCGCGCCCGTCTACCACGAGGGCAGGGTCTTCTTCGCCTATCTCGACGGCGACCTGGTCGCGGTTGACGCGAGGACCGGGAGGCCGGTGTGGAAGCGCAACCTCCACGCCCATCTCGAATCCTCGCCGATGGCCGTCGACGGGATGCTCTACCTCGGCACCGACGGGACCAACGTGGTGGCGCTGCGAGCCTCCGACGGCGGGGTCCGCTGGCAGTTCAACTCGCCGGGGGCGATCAAAGCCAGCCCCAGCTTCCACCGGGGCCGCCTATACGTCGCCGACTACGAGGGTTCGATGTTCGCCCTCGATGCGGCAACGGGCAAGCCGGTCTGGCGGACCAACACGACCAAGGTGCCGCCCTTCGGCTCGGGCGGCTTCTTCTCCTCGCCGGCGATCGCCTTCGGCCATGTCTACGCCGCCCGCGACGACGGCACCGTCTTCAGCTTCGACGAAAAGTCCGGCAAGGTCGCCTGGTCCTTTCCCACCAACGCCCCGGTCTACGGCTCACCGGCGCTGGCCAGGGTTTCGGGGACGCCGCCGAGCGTCTACATCGGCTCCGAAAACGGGACCCTCTACACCCTCGACGCCAGCACCGGCAGGCTGCGCTGGCACTACGACGTCGGCGGACCCGTGCCGGGCACGGCGACGGTGATCGGCCACACCGTCTACACCTCGAGCTTCGAAACCCAGGACACGATCGGGATCGACGCCCGCAGCCACCGCAAGACCTTCGAGCTGCACCAGGCCGGCTACACGCCGGTCGTCTCCGACGGCCGCCGCCTCTACCTGGTCGGCTACTTCGCTCTGTTCGGATTGCAGCCGACCACGCCCTGACCCGGCTCAGGCGCGCTCGTGCTCGCGCAGCTCGCGGCGCAGCGCCTTGCCGGTCAGCGTTTTCGGGATCTCGTCGATGAAGACGGCGCGGCGCGGAGACTTGTAGACGGCGAGCAGCTCGCGGCAGTGGGCGATCAGCTCCTCCTCGGTCGCGGCCGCGCCTTCGCGCAGGACGACGTAGGCGACCGGGGATTCGCCGCGGTAGTCGTCCGGAGCGCCGACGACGGCGGCCTCGACCAGATCCGGGTGCTGGTAGAGGACGTCCTCGACCTCGCGCGGCCAGACCTTGTAGCCGGAGACGATGATCATGTCCTTGATCCGGTCGACGAGGTAGAACCAACCGTCGGCGTCGCGCTTGCCGACGTCGCCCGTGTGCAGCCAGCCGTCGACGATCGCCTCCTCGCTTTCCTGCGGCCGGTTCCAGTAGCCCGGCGTGACCCCTGGCCCGCGGGTGAGGATCTCGCCCTCCTCGCCGGCGGCGGCCTCGTTGCCGTCCACGACCGAGATCACCCGCGACTCGGTGTCGACGATCGGGAACCCGACCGAGAGCGCGCCGGTGTCCGGGTCGACCGGCGAGCGCCGCCCGATCGGCACCAGGTGCGAGGGCGCCGCGGTCTCGGTCAGGCCGTAGGTGTTGTGGAGGTAGGTGCCGGTCGCCTGCTCCCAGCGCTCGACCACGGCGGCGTAGACGGGGGCGCCGCCGCTCGCCACCTTGGTCAGCGATGAGAGGTCGCGCTCGGCGAAGCTCGGGTCGTCGAGCATCGCCAGGAACGCGGTCAGCGGCCCGATCACGTAGCTGCCCCGCCAGCGCTCGATCAGGCGCAGGATCTCGCCGGCATCGAAGCGGTAGAGCAGGATCAGCGGGGTCTGGCTGAGGCGCGCCGTGCTCATGTGGCAGACCAACCCGGTGATGTGAAAGAGCGGCGCCATCGCCACGGTGACGTCGCCTGAGCCGAGCGATCCCCAGCCCCTCATCGCCCCGGCGGTGTGGACGACGTTGCGGTGCGTGTTGATCGCGCCCTTGGGCACGCCGGTGGTCCCCGAGGTGTAGGTCAGCAGCGCCGGGGAGTCGGGTGAGACCTCGACGGGGTCGAACCGGGCGGGCGGTGCGCCGAGCAGGCCGGCGAACGGGATCGCGCCGGGACAGGCGGCGCGCACGTGGCCGGCGAGGGCCGCCGGTATCTCCTCCAGCATCTCGAGCTCGGAGACCGCGATCACGTGCTCGACGCCGGTTCCCTGCCGCGCCGCCTCGACCACCGCGAAGAGCGACTCGAGGCAGATCACCAGGCTGGCGCCCGAGTCGGTCAGCTGGTGGCGCAGCTCGCGCTCCTTGTTCATCGGGTTGACGGTGGTGATGACGCCGCCGCAGAGCCAGACCGCGTGCACCGCGATCGGAAACTGAGGCACGTTCTGGAGCATCAGCGCGACCCGGTCCCCCGGTCGCAGGCCGAGCTCCCCGCGCAGCGCCGCGGCCAGGCTGCGGGCCTGCTCGGCGGACTCGCCGAATCCGATCGCGGTGTCGAAGTAGAGCAGCGCCGGGTCGCCCGGCCGCTCGCGGGCGGCGCGCTCGAACAGCTCGGCTCCGGTCACGGCGCCGGGCTAGTAGTCGAGGTCGAGGGGCTCGATGCCCTCGGACCGGCAGAAGTCGTGGTACTTCTTGGTGTGGTTGAGGACGTCATCGAAGCCGACGACATTGTCCTCGTCGTCGACGTAGAGCAGCGCGCCCTCGAGCTGGAAGAGAGTGATCGTGCCTTCCTCGCCGCTCATCAGCGTGTGGACGTCGCCCGGCGGCTCCCAGACCATCATCCCCGGGCGCGCGACCCAGTCCTTCTCCGCGTAGTACCAGCTGCCCTCGAGCACGAAGCCGATCACGGAATTGATGTGGTAGTGGCGGTTGATCTGTCCGCCGCCGACGACTTTCGTCAGGTTGGCCCACGACCCGGTCTTGCGGTTGAGCCGCAGCGGTTTGACCCAGATCGTGTCCGTGTAGGGGACCCAGGGAATCTGCTCCGGATCGATCACCCGCTCGGCGAGCGTGAGCTCCTTGAGCGGCCGCAGACCGAGCTGGTCCTCGCCGTTGGCCGCAGCCTCCATGGAGCGAAATTAGCCCACCCCCCACGCCGCCCAGCCGGTTCGTGCCGCGACCGTTGGAGAACTCACAGCAGCCACGTTCGCAGCTGACGGGAGAATGGCGCGATGGAGCACGATCCCCAGCGGCGGCGCCGCTTCCTGGTCGCGCCGGACTCGTTCAAGGGAACCTTTGGCGCCACCGAGGTCGCGGGCGCGATCGCCGCGGGGCTCGAGGCGGCAGGCGCCGAGGCCGACGTCTGTCCCGTCGCCGACGGCGGCGAGGGAACCATGGAGGCGATGCTCGCCGCCCTCGGCGGCAGCCGGCACCGCGCCCACGTCCACGATCCGCTCGGCCGCCCGCTGGAGGCCGAGTACGCCCTACTCGCCGATGGCGGCACCGCCGTCCTCGACACCGCCGCCGCCTCGGGCCTGCCGCTCCTCGCACCCGGCGAGCGCGATGCCGAGCGGACCAGCAGCGCCGGTACCGGTGAGCTGATCGCCGCCGCGATCGACGCCGGCGCCGGGACGATCCTCGTCGCCGCTGGCGGCAGCGCGACCACCGACGGCGGCCTCGGCGCGATCGAGGCGCTGCGAGCTGGTGGCGGCCTGCGCGGCTCTCGGATCGAGGTCCTCTGCGACGTCCGCACCGCCTTCGAGGACGCCGCTCGCGTCTTCGCGCCGCAGAAGGGCGCCGACCCGGAGACGGTCGAACGCCTCTCCGAACGCCTCCAGCGGCTGGCCGCCGAGCTTCCCCGTGACCCGCGGGGCATCCCGATGACCGGCTGCGCCGGCGGCCTCTCCGGCGGTCTCTGGGCGGCCTTCGACGCCGGGCTGCGAGCCGGCGCAGGCTACGTCCTCGGCCTGCTCCGGTTCGAGCGCCGCCTGGCCGAGGCCGACGCCGCAATCAGCGGCGAGGGCACGGTCGACTCGCAGAGCCTCGAAGGCAAGGTGCTTGGCTCGATCGCCGAGCTCTGTGCCCGGGCCGACAAGGACCTCCACGTCGTCGTCGGCCGCGACGAACTGGACCGCAGCCTGATCGGCGAGCTGCCGATCCGTTCGATTCGCGAGGCCGGGACGCTCGAGGCGCTGGCCACGGCCGGCCGCGAGATCGGGCGCGGCGACTGATCCGCTCGGTCGCCTGCCGCCGCTCCGAGAGCCAAAGCTTGGCCAGGCCCTGAACTCAGCTTTGCCGGGCCTTTAACCAGAGCTCGGCAAGGTCTTAGGCCAGGCTCAGGCAGTTCCAAGCTTGATCCACCACCCTGGAAGTGCGTTTCCCCCACGAACCCCGGGGTAGCCAACCTGAGACCTCCAAACCCGAACTTCGATTTGGATACCTAATATCGGGTAGGAATGTAAAACAGAAGGAGGTAACTAAATATGTCTTTGACCGCAATCATCATCCTCAACATCGGCGTCGCCGCGATCTTGGCGGCGATCCTCGCAGCGGTGATGCTCTCCCCGACTCGGCTGCGCCGCCATTTCGCCGACGGCCACACCGATCGCCAGAAGGCGGCTCTGCGCCAGCAGCAGCAGGCCGAAGCGGCACAGGGTCGTCAGCGCCAGCACCGGCACGAGGGCCGCGAGCCCGCCTGGCGCCCGATTCAGGACGTCTGAGACCTCGCAGGCGCCGGCGCCGGCGCCGGCGCCGGCCGGCCTACTCCGATTCGCCGGCCAGGGTCTTCAGGTCGGCGCTGATCCAGGTCGGCAGGAACGGATAGACCATGCCCGCGCGCTCGAAGCCCTGAGAGTCGATCAGGTAGAGCGCGTCGGTGTGTTCGATGTCGCCGGTGGTGCGCCGGACTTCGATCCGGTACCTGCGCCAGACCTCTTCGAGTTCCGCCTTCGTACCCAGCAGCCAGCGCCAGCGAAAGCCGGAGAGGCCGAATCGCTTCATCGCCCGGCCCGCCGACCCCGGCGTGTCTTCCCATGGGTTGACGCTGACGGCGACGACGGTGGGTCGCATCCCCTTGGGCACCATCCGAAATCCGGCCGCCAGTGCCCGGCCCTCCAGCGGGCACTGCTGGTGGCACTGGGAATCGAGGAAGGTGATGATCGCCGGCCCGCCTCGCAGTGAGGCCAGCGAGAAGCGACGACCTTCGGAGTCGCGCAGCGAGAAGTCCGGCGCCCGCCTCAATCCCCGCGGCCAGACGGCCTGGCCGCGGACCTCGGCCACCTGCCTGCCGGCGCCGGAGCCGCCGCCCGCGAGGCTGTGAACGCCGAGTCCCAGCAGGACGCCGACGACGGCCGCGGCGCCAAGCGCAAGGGCGACGGTGCGTCGGCTGCTCGCGCGCGACTTCTTCAGGAGTCCCGTCCCTCCCCGGGCGGCTTCACGAGTGTTTCCTGCTCGCCACCGCGTAACAGACGAGGACGGCGATCAGGACGACCAGCGGGAACACGGTCGAGAAGACGCCCGAGAAGCTCGTCCAGCCCGCGTCCGCGAATACCTGCGGAAACAACTGCATCTCATCCAACTCCTCTCGGCAGGGCCTTGGTCGGGGCCCCGGCTCGCCTCCGCGAGTCACCGGGCTCCAGCCAACGGTAGGCGATCACGACGATCGCGACGGTGTAGGAGATCGATCCCGGCACCCACATCACGCCGGCGGCGAGCTGCTGGTCGGTGAAGGCGGAGATGTGCCCGGGACGGCTCGCCTCTTCGGCGTATGCCGAGTAGATCGGAGACCCGGCCAGGGCCAGGACGATCGCCAGCACCCAGCCGACCACCATCGTCGAGCCGACGTAGGCCAGTTTCCCCAGCTCGCTCAGCCTCGATCGCCACGGCGGCGAGTAGACGACCCTGGTCCAGAACAGCAGGGCGGTCGCGAAGAAGGCGAGGTGCTCGAGCGCGTGCACCGGCGGCGAGCGCAGAGCCGCGTCGTAGAAGACCGGCAGGTGCCAAACGCAGAAGCTCAGATTGAAGATCAGCCAGGAGGCGGTGGCGCCGCCGGCGATCGCGGCAGCCCGACGCAGCGGCGCCCAGCGCGGGCCGGCGCCGAGCTCACCAGCGACGGCGCGCCGGAAGCCGAGTGGGAACCCCCGCCACATCCGGTTCCAGGGCCGGGCCAGCGCCAGCAGCGGTGGCGCGACCGCGATCAGGAGCACGTGCTGGACCATGTGGACCCAGAACAGTTCGTCCGCGAGCCCGTCTATCGGGGTGCCGAGGGCGACGACGATCGAGGCGAGCCCGGCGAGGAAGGCGGCGCTGCGCCAGCGGTCGGCCGGACGCGGCACGCGCCGGCTCCCCCGTCCGCCGAGCCAGTAGAGAAGCGCCGCGCAGAGGACCCAGATCAGGGCCGGGTCTCCGGTCCACCCCTGGGGCATGGTGAGCGCCGCCGCCACGGCTCAGAGCAGGTAGAGGACGACCCAGGCGAGGACTCCGATCGCCGCTAGCAGGGCCCAGTACGTGGCCCCCGGGACGAAGCCCTCCGGCACCGCCGCGCCGACCTCGCCGTGGTGGCGGAGCCCGACCGCGAAGATCGTCTCGACCCGCCAGAGCGCGATCAGGGTGACGACGACGTAGAGCGCGGTCCAGCCGAAGAAGACGCTCGCGTAGCCGCCGCTTTCGGGGCCGAACGGGATGTGCGCGTACTCGAAGCACTGGGCGACGCAGGCGAACAGGCCGAGGACGAGGGCCAGGCCCGATGCCGCGACCCAGCCGCTCTCACCGCGCTTGGCGACCCTCGCCGCGTACCCGAAGGCGGCGGCGCTGAGCGCCAGGGCGGCGGCGATCGCGATGCCGTAACCGTCAGGCGGTTCGACGCCGGCCGGCCGCCAGAGGCTGTTGTTGTCCAGCGAGCGCAGGTAGAAGTAGGCGAAGACGAAGCCGAGGAAGAACATCACCGTCGCGCCCCCGACCAGCCCGAAGCCGATGCGGTCGATCCGCTCGTGGAGCTCGGGGGTCTCGGCGTAGCCGTCGGCCGGGGTCTGGGTGGGGGCGTCGCTCATGGCTCTCCTATCCCGGCGCCGGTGCCTCGGCCGGCCCTGGTGGCACCAACGGCACCGGCGGAACGCCGTAGTCGTAGGGGTCGGTGTCGATGATCGGCCGCCGCTCGAAGTTCTCGATCGGCACCGGGGTCGGGGTCTGCCACTCCAGCGACCTCGAGTCCCAGGGATTGTCCGGGGCGGGTTTGCGGACGAACACCAGCGAGTAGACGACGTTGGCGAGGAAGACCAGCATCGACGCCCCGAGGACGAAGGCCGAGACCGAGACCCAGATGTTGAGCGGCTCCAGGTGCGAGGGGTAGGTGACGACGCGGCGCGGCTGGCCCATCAGCCCGAGCGCGAACAGCGGAGCGAAGGTCGAGTTGAAGGCGATGAACATCGCCCAGAAGTGGATCTTCCCCAGCCTTTCGCTCAGCATCACGCCGAACATCTTCGGCACCCAGTAGTAGATCGCAGCGAAGAAGGCGAAGATCAGGCCGCCCATGATCGTGTAGTGGAAGTGGGCCATGACGAAGAAGCTGCCGTGGGTCGCGACGTCGCTCGGCACGTCGGAGAGGAAGACGCCGGAAGCGCCGCCGATGAAGAAGTTGAAGAACCAGGCCAGGCAGAACAGCATCGGCACCGTGTAGCGGATCTTGGCCCGCCACAGCGTCGCCATCCCGGCGAGGAAGACGAGCCCGGTCGGGACCGAGATCGCCTCGGTGGAGAACATGTAGAAGGGCCGCAGCGAGGAGTTGAGGCCGCTGACGAAGAGGTGGTGCTGCCAGACGAAGAAGCTGAGCAGAGCGACGCCGAGAATTCCCGCGACGGCGATCCGGTAGCCCCAGAGCGGCTTGCGCGCGAACACCGGCAGGATCTCGAGGATGATCCCGAAGCCGGGGAGTGCCAGGACGTAAACCTCCGGGTGCCCGAAGAACCAGAACAGGTTCTGGAACAGATAGGGGCTGCCGCCGGCGCTGGAGAGGAAGAACGAGGTCTGCACGGCGCGGTCGAAGCCGACCATCAGCAGGGCGGCGATCAGCACCGGCGCCGCCAGCACCATCAGGATCGAGGTGCTGATCGCGCCCCAGCAGAAGATCGGCAGCCGGCTCCAGGTCAGCCCCGGCGCCCGCATGGTGATGATCGTGGCGATCATGTTCAGCCCCAGCAGCATCATCGAGAGCCCGACCAGGGCGAAGAAGAAGATGTATGAGTCGAAGCCGAAGTTGGCCTGGTCGTTGAGCGGCGCGTAGCCGGTCCAGCCGGTCGGGAAGCCGCCGAAGAAGAGGGTCGTCATCAGGATCGCGCCGGCGGCCATCAACAGCCAGAAGGTGATCGCCTCGACCCGCGGGAAGGCCATCCGCCGGGCGCCGATCATCAACGGCACGAAGTAGTTGGCGAACGGGCCCAGCACGCCCGAGGTCATGATCCCCATCATCATCGTGCCGTGGAGGCCGACCAGGGTCAGGTAGTTGCCGGCGCCGAAGATCTGCGGTGAGGGCTGCAGCAACTCGGCCCGGATCAGCATCGCGTTGAGGCCGCCGATGAAGAAGAAGAGGCCGATCCCGCAGAGGTACTGGACGCCGACGACCTTGTGGTCGGTACAGAGGCCGAAGTAGCGGCCGCTGCCGCCGTGCTCGTTTTCGGTGTGGGTGCGCTCCTTGCCCAGCATCCTCGCCAGCGGGTACCTGGCGAAGCCGAGGCCGATCAGGAAGCCGACCACCGAGAAGACGTAGCCGAGCATCAGGGCGACGTCGTTCTGGTTGGTGTCGCCGAAGAAGTCGAGGCTTTCGGCATGGATCTGGTGGCCCAGCCACCAGCCGAAGTAGAAGCCGGCGACTCCGAGCACGATCCCGCCGAGCAGGTTGAATCCGATCAGGCGCCGCCACAGCGGCCGGGCGAGGGCTTCGCTGCTCATCCACCCCTCCTTTCAGGTTCGGGGAAGTACTGGGTCGAGTACTTCGGCAGGACCTTGGTCGCCGGGGCGAAGACCTGCTGCTGTTCGGAGATCCATTCGGCGAACGCTTCGCCGCTGACCACCTGGCCGGTGTCGAACATGTAGCCGTGCCAGAGGCCGCAGAGCTCCGAGCAGTGGATTTCGAAGCTGAGTTCTTCTTCCGGTTCGACGTAGGCGACGTTGTCGACGCCGGGGTTGGCATCGGCCTTGACCCCGAGCTTGGGTGCCCAGAAGGAGTGGATCACGTCGAGCGAGGTGACGTGGAGCTCGACCTTGCGCCCGACCGGCAGCTCGAGGTGGGCGGTCTCGACCCCGCCGTAGGTCGGGTAGCGATAGGTGAACTCCCACTGCTGGGCGATCACCTGCACCGGCATCACGTCGTTGCCGGAGAGCTTGAAGGCCGGGCTCGGGCCCTGGCCGCCGCCGGCCCCCGCGTCGGTCAGCTCGACGGTGCCGAAAATGGCGAGGAAGAGGACGATGACGATCGTCCCGACCAGCCAGGGGAGGTGGATCGACGGGTTGTCGCGGGTCGCGACGCCTTCCTCGGCGGGATCGGCATCTCGGCGCCTGAAGACGATCAGCGTGTAGGCGAAGTAGACCCCGAGGGCGACGGCGATCGGGGTGACGATCCCGAGCAGCACGGTGTCGTCGAAGACTTGGTTGGAGGAGGCCTCGGTCGCGTTTCCGGGCGGTAGCGTCGGGGCGATCACCGCAACCACGATCGGGGTCAGGATCGCGCTGAGCACGAACCAGGCGATCGCGATCCTCCGCATGGGGTTGGGCTCGTTCACGTCAGGCCACTTCGAGGAAGCCGTCCATGTAGCCGATCGTCTGCATCGGCCCGCCGAAGCCGGCGAGGAAGCCCGCCGCACAGGGCACGAAGCACTGCCAGCGGTAGCGACCGGGTTCGCCGGTGCGGATCGTGAAGGTGATCGTCCTGTGCGCCTGGCTCAGGTCGCAGGGGCCATCTTCGCACTGGTTTTCAGCGTCTTCATGCACGCCCGGCAGCGGGACGATCAGGTTGAGCTGAGGCACGGCGAAGGTATGGGAGGCTTCGTCCGGCGGGATCGACCCCATCAGCTTGCCGTCGACCGTCATCGTGTCTCCGACGGTGCCCTGGACCTGGGAGAGGAACGGGTTGCGGAGCCCGCTTTCGCCGTCGAACTGGTACACGGTGACGTGCACCAGCGAGTGCGCGGGAACCTTGAAGTTGGTGCTGTGCACCCAATCTCCCTGGTCGTCCTTGACCAGGTAGGAGACCCAGGGCGGGTTACCGCCCTGGGGACCGACCGCCGCCTCGGTCTTGAGCGTCAGCTCGACCGTATTGCCCGTGGTGCTCTGCGCCGACACCGTCGGGGGCGAGCTCGTGAGGTTGGCCACGTAGAACCCGATCAGGGCTGCCACGACGACGACCGCGACCGCGACCGCCGCGACCCTTCCACCGATCGAACTCACCCTTCCCCTCTCACCCAGACCCCGAAGTGCCAATCAGCATTTGCGACCCTATTCGAGCGGGCGGCGGCTGGCAAGGGCCTTCCCATATTCAATCGCAGGGTTTAGCGGACCTTTTACCGTCGCTTGGACCGGGCTTGGAGCCGACTCGCCTACCTTGGTGCGGACCAAAGGAGATCGGTATGTCAGCCTCAGTTCTCACGCGCAGGACCCCAATCACGAGCAGGGCGGACCGGGAAGACGAGCGGGTTCGCCTGCTCGAGGAGGCGGTGCTCCTGATTCGCGGGGAATGGCCCGCCCTCGCCTATGGCCTGTGCGAGAGCGTGAATCGCGCCTCGGGACTGGTCTTCGTCTCGGCGAGCGCGCTGCAGGAGGCGATCAAAGAGACGGTCGCCGAGGCGCTGCGGCTGGTCGAGGGCCTCTACGGCCACGACGCCGTGCTCGACGTTCAGCGGCTGGCGACGGTCGCTCCGGAACCCCAGGTACCCCCAGCCACCCACGACGCGGTCCCCCGCTCCAGGGTCCACCTGCCTTCCCGTTCGCGGCGGCGGCTCCGTGCTCACGCCAGCTGACCCGGTCTAATAGGACGGTGATCGAACGGTCGTTTCGAGCCATGGGCACCGAGATTCGCGTCTTCGTCGGCTCGCGCCTGGACGCAGCCGCCTCCAGCCCCGACCTGGCGGCGATCGAAATCCAGGCGCAGCTCGTCGACTTCGATCGGCGGCTCTCGCGCTTCCGCCCCGACAGCGAGCTTTCGCTGCTCAACGGCGACCCGCGCGAGGAGGTGCCTGCCTCGAACCTGCTGCGGATGGCGCTGAAGGCCGGCGTCTGGGCGGCCGAACGGTCCGATGGCCTGGTCGACCCGACCCTCCTCGCCCAGCTGGAGGCCGCTGGCTATGCCCGTTCGTTCGAAGGGCAGCGGTCGGCGCCCTTGGCCGAGGCCCTGAAGAGCGCCCCGCCCCGCCGTCCCGCAAACTCGAATCCCGACGCTCCCTGGCGATCGTTCGAGGTCGTCGACGGGACCGGAGCGATCCGGCGGCCACAGGGGCTTCTCTTCGACACGGGCGGCATCGGCAAGGGACTGGCGGCGGATCTGGTCGCGCAACGGCTGGGCGCCTACGCGCGCTACGCGGTCGACCTCGGCGGCGACGTTCGGGTCGGCGGGATGGAGCCCGAGAGCGAGCCGGTCGAGATCGAGGTTCGCCATCCACTCAGCGGGGAGAGCGCGGAACGGTTCCGGGTCGAGCGGGGAGCGGTGGCGACGTCGGGGCTGGACGCCCGGCTCTGGAGTCGGCCCGACGGGAGCCACGGCCACCACCTGATCGACCCGTCCACCGGCGAGCCGGCCTGGACCGGCCTGATCTGCGCCAGCGCCCGCGCCCCCACCGCGATCGAGGCCGACGCCCTGGCGAAGTTCGCGCTGCTCTCGGGCGAGGATGGCGCCCGGGCGGTCCTCGCCGAGCACGGTGGGCTGATGGTCAGGGACGACGGATCGGTGGAGAGCGTCGCCGCACGGGGGGGATTGCGGCTAAACCCGGCCGCGATCACGGAGGACTGCTGATGCAATCGAGCTTCCCCAACCGTACCGTCGTGGCGTCGTGAGATATCGACCCAAAAATGAAGGCAGGGGCCGTCGATGAAGGACGGAGTCCTGATCGCCGGCGGTGGCCTCGCGGCCCAGCGCTGCTGCGAGGCGCTGCGGGCACACGGCTTCGAGGGCCGGATTCGCGTCATCGGGGACGAGGAGCATCCCCCCTACGACCGACCGCCGCTCTCGAAGGGCGTGCTGACGGGCGACCGCGATCCGGACTCGCTCAGCCTGCGGCCGGCCGACTGGCACGAGGATCACTCGGTCGAGCTCCTCCTGGGCGAGCGGGCCGTGGCGCTGGATCCGGGGATCAAGACGATCACCCTCGCCTCGGGGCCAACCCTCAGCTACGACGCGGCGGTGATCGCCACCGGGAGCCGCCCGCGCGCGCTCCCCGGAACCGAGCACTTCCCCAACACCCACCTCCTGCGCACCGTGGAGGACGCGACCCGCCTCGCCGCCACCCTCGAGGGCGGCACTCGGCTGATCATCGTCGGCGCCGGCTTCATCGGGCTCGAGGTCGCGGCGACCGCACGCCGGCGCGGAGCGGAGGTCACGGTGCTGGAGGCGGCGCCGGCGGCGCTCTCGAGGGTGCTGCTGCCGGAGCTGGGCGACTGGTTCGTCTCGCTCCATCGCTCCGAAGGCGTCGATCTCATGCTCTCCGCCCACGTCGCGCGGTTCGGAGAGGGCCCGGGCGGTGCCGAGTGGGTCCAGCTGACCGACGGGCGCCGGCTCGAGTGCGACGCGCTGGTGATCGGGATCGGGATCGAACCGGCCACCGAGTGGCTCGAGGGCAGCGGCCTCGAAACCGACGGCGTGCGCGCCGACGCCCGGGGTCGCACCAAGGCGGCGGACGTCTACGTGGCCGGTGACGCCGCTCGGACCTTCAACCCGGTCAGCGAGGAACACGAGCGCAGCGAGCACTGGGAGGCCGCGACCCGCCAGGGCGCCCAGGTCGCGCGAGCGATCCTCGACCTCGACCCGCTGCCCACGGCCCTGCCCTCCTTCTGGACCGACCAGTTCGGCCACCGCATCCAGCTGGTCGGCGACGCGAGCAAGGGCGACGAGGTCGAGATCACCGGCGACCTCGAGGTCCCCGAGTTCACCGCGATCGTCCGCCGTGGCGGCGTTCCGGTCGCGGGCATGGCCGTCGATCAACCGAGATCGATTCCCCGCCTGCGCAAAGCCATCGAACAGTCCACCGCCCAAGGAGAGAGGAGCACCGATGAAGTACCTGCCCCGAATTGACGAGAGCGCCTGCGCCGCCCACGGCGACTGCGTCGAAATCGCCCCGGCGGTATTCGCGCTGAACGATGTCGCCCACGTGGTTGGCGAGGGGCCTCCCGAGTTGATCATGGAGGCGGCGGAAGCCTGTCCTTCGGTCGCGATCGTCGTCATCGACGAGGACTCGGGCGAGCAGGTCTACCCTTAGCCCGCCGATGGTCGCTCGCATCTCATTCGTCGCGGCTCTCTGCCTCCTCGTGGGGGTCGTCGCCGGCTGCGGTGGCGACAGCCGCCGGGCCGAGAGCGAGACGACGGAATCGGCAGCGCAGTCGGAAACCGTGCCGGCGCCACAGCCCTCCGGGACTGAACCGGTCCACGTCAGCAGGGTGACCGACCCCGCCCGCCGCGCCTACGTGACGCAGGTGGACGCCATCTGCGAGCGCTTCGATCCGGAGCGCGGCAAGGACCAGCAGCGCGTCGGCTCCGCCACCCGACCCGAGGAAGCGGCGAGAGAGTACGAGAGCACGATCTCCCTCGGCTGGAAGGAGCTGCGCCAGATCGAAAAGATCGGCGAGCCGGCGGGAGATGCCGCGGTGCTCAAAGCCAACGTCTACGACCCGATCAGGCACCAGCTCGCCCTGCGGCGGGAAATCAAAGCCGCGCTCGCGGCGGTCGACGTTCCCAAGCTAACGCGCCTGCGCGCCGAACTGGACACCTCGACGCAGGCGTTGACGGGCTTCGCGCGCGGCTACGGATTCCAAGTCTGTGGAGAGGGGTGAGCTGCTGATGGCAGAGCAGACCGCCCGGGCGAAGACCGCGCCGAAACGCAGCCGCCCTCCCGGGCCGCTGGCGGTGATCACCGCCGCCCTCGGCCTCTTCCTCGTCGTGCTCACCCTGCTCGCGATCCAGGTTCGAAGCGGCAGGGACCCGGCGCTGGGACCGGGGTTGGTGGCCCCGGCGACCGGCGAAACCACCGCCAAGGGCACCACGGGGACCAAGACCGAACAGGCGACGACCATCGTCAGCCGAACCTCGCCGGCGCCGCCACCGTGACCGTGACCTCGCCAGAGACGGTCTCAGCCCCGGTCGCCGAAGGGCCGAGCCTCTCGACCCGGATCGCGGCGGTCGCCGTGCTCATCGCGCTCGCCGCCCTCGCCGCCTACGCGATGTTCAGCGGGCCGACGACGATCTCGGTCAAGAGCCCGACCAAGGCCGTGCCGAGCCGGACCGCGCCGGCCGGCGGCGAGGGCGGCGCCGAGCCGCAGGAGAGTGGCCGAGGTGGCTGAGCCCGATCCCGCCAACTACCCGTGGTGGCTGGCCGCGCGTTCAGCGGGAATCGTGGCCTTCGTCCTGATCACGACCGCCGTGATCCTGGGTCTCTTGATGGCCTCGAAAATGGCCCGGAAACCGGGGCTGAAGCGCAACCTGGTCAAAGTCCACGAGCAGGTGGCGCTGGCGGCGCTGGTCGCGATCGGCGCCCACGGCGTCCTCCTGCTCGGCGACGCCTGGCTGAAGCCCGGCATCATCGGCATCACGATTCCCTTCACGCTCGAATACCGACCGGTCTGGACTGGCCTCGGGATCCTCGCCGGCTACCTGGCGCTGATCCTCGGCCCGACCTTCTACCTGCGACGCCGGATCGGCGCCCGGCGCTGGCGACAGATACATCGCGCGACCGTCGTCGTCTTCGTCCTCGCCGTCGCCCACTCGCTCGGCTCGGGAACCGACGGCACCAGCCTCTGGTTCAGGGCGATGGCCATCGCCAGCTCGGCGGTCGTTCTCGCCCTCGTCGCCGTTCGCTACGGCCGCAAGTCCCCGCGCCGGCCCAGTCCGACCCCGCGTCTGACGCCGGCGCCCACCGCCGGTTCTCAAACCCAGGCATAAGTCCGCCCACCGCCAAAGGTCAGACACTCCGCGCGACGCGTGGGCGCGATCCGCAACGTTTCGTCGCCCCGAAGGGCTTTTGGCCGTGGCCACTCGATTAATCCACGGCTGAAAATATGATCCAGGGAATCAGGGGGCCTAAACGGACGCGACACCCGGATGACCCGCCTGCTGGAGCGTGAGGGCGAACTGGCCGCGATCACGGGCGCCCTC
The DNA here is from genome assembly GCA_017882505.1 of Solirubrobacterales bacterium. GTDB lineage: Bacteria > Actinomycetota > Thermoleophilia > Solirubrobacterales > 70-9 > VAYN01. The sequence goes on from JADGPJ010000062.1 coordinate 15,809, forward strand.
GAGGAGACGCGGACCGTCGGCGACGGCCGGGCCATGCTGATCGAGGGTCCCGCGGGCATTGCTGAGCGCCCGCCGCATCCAGCGTATGGACGTGCCCTCGACGCTGCG
>JADGPJ010000063.1 GCA_017882505.1 Solirubrobacterales bacterium
TACTGGACCTATTACGCCGATTCCGCGACTCTTCGCGGCATCCCGATCGTGGGTGAAGAGGGATTCCATCCCGACGACTGGGAGGGAGTCCAGATCCGCATCGGCCCTGAAGGACAGGTCGACGAGAGGGCCTCCTCGCACGACGGCTACAACTACGCCCACAGCGTCGCCAACTGGGGCTCAGACGCGGGCCTCGACCCGATCAAGGACGCCGCCGAAGCGATCGGCGCCCGCGAGGACAACGGCTGGGGCCCCGAGACCGGCCTGCTGCTCGTCTCCGGCGGCAGCCATGCCGGCAACGCGATCGGCATCCCCCACGTCGATCGCTTCACCCCCGGCCGTCGCGTTCACCTGATCCCGCTGGAGCCGATCGCCTCCGAAGACCACTCGACCTTCGCGATCAGTCCGCCCTGGCTGAAGCGCGTCTGGCGCGACCCCGAGGCCGATGGCACCGACTAGCTACTTCGGCGGCATCCGCAGGGCGCCGTCGAGGCGGATCGTCTCGCCGTTCAGCATCGGGTTGACGACGATCTGGCCGACCATCGACGCGTACTCCTCCGGGCGTCCGAGTCGGGAGGGGAAGGGGATGCCGGCGCCGAGCGACTCGCGCGCCGCCTCCGGCAGCGCCGCCAGCAGCGGAGTGTCGAAGAGGCCGGGGGCGATCGTCATCACCCGCACTCCCTTCGAGGCCATGTCGCGCGCCGCCGGCAGGGTCATCCCGACGATCCCTCCCTTCGAGGCGGAATAGGCGACCTGACCGATCTGGCCGTCGAAGGCGGCGACCGAGGCGGTGTTGACGCAGACGCCGCGCTCGCCCTCCTCGTTGGGCTCGTTGGCGAGCATCGAGGCCGCCGCCAGGCGCAGCACGTTGAAGGTGCCGATCAGGTTCACCTTGACGACGTTGGAGAAGTATTCGAGGTCGTGGGGGCCGCGCGTCCGCGCCAGACGCTCGGCCCAGCCGATCCCGGCGCAGCAGACGGAGATCCGCAGCCCGCCCTCGACCGCCGACGCGCGCTCGACCGCGGCGGCGACGCCGTCGGCATCGGTGACGTTCGCCGCGACGAAGTCGCCGCCGATCTCAACCGCCAGCGCCTCGCCCCGCTCGGCGTTGAGGTCGGCGATGGTCACCTTGGCTCCCGACTCGGCGAGCGCCCTGGAAGTCGCCGCGCCGAGCCCAGAGGCTCCGCCCGCGACCAGCGCTCCTGCTCCCTCGACCTCCATAGAACGGCAGGCTATCGACGAGTCCTGCATTGACCACGTCATGCGGGGCAAATGCAGGACTCGTCGAGTTCACGTGCCCAAGTTCACGTGCCGGTAATCACCGCTCGATAGGGTCTTCAGATCGCCACCGAGGTGACCTCAGCGTCGAAGGCAGCGGTCGCGGAGCTCTTGTCCGAGGCGCGCCAGCGCACCCTGGAGCTGATCGAGCCGCTCGACGACGAGCAGTTGAACCGGGTCTACTCGCCGCTTCTCAGCCCGCTCGCCTGGGACCTCGGCCACATCGCCAACTTCGAGGAGCTCTGGCTGGTGCAGACGATCGCCGACCGCGAGCCGATGCACGGCGACCTCGGCCGCTTCTACGACGCGATCGAGAACCCGCGCAAGACCCGTGGCGAGCTGCCGATCCTGCGCGACGCCGACCTGCGCGCCTACATGGCCGACGTCCGCGAGCGAACGCTCGAAGTGCTCGACTCGGTCGAGATCGGTCCCGAGGCCGAGGATCCGCTGTTGAGGGACGGGTTCGTCTACGAGATGTTGCTCGCCCACGAGTTCCAGCACAACGAGACGATGCTGCAGCTGCTGCAGATGGTCGACGGTTACGAGCCGCTGCGGCCGGTGGGCACGGAGGCGCTCGCCCCCGGCGACCCCGAGACGATCGCCCTCGCCGGCGGAACCTACGAGATCGGCGCTCCCGACCAGGGCTTCGCCTACGACAACGAGCGCCGGCGCCACCCGGTCGAGCTGGCCGCGTTCGAGATCGATCGAACCCCGGTCACCAACGCTGCGTATATCGCGTTCATGGAGGCGACCGGGGCGGAGCCGCCGCTTTACTGGGAGCCGGACGGCGAGGGCGGCTGGGTTACCGCCGCGATGGGCCGGCGGGCGCCGATCGACCCCGCCCGCCCGGTGATCCACGTCTCCTGGCACCAGGCCAACGCCTTTGCCAGCTGGGCCGGCAAACGGCTGCCCAGCGAGCAGGAGTGGGAGGCTGCCTCCCCGCATCTGCGGATGGTCGGGCAGGCGTGGGAATGGACGAGCTCCGACTTCCTGGCCTACCCGGGTTTCGAGGCGTTCCCGTACCCGGAGTACTCCGAGGTCTTCTTCGGGCCCGAGTACAAGGTGCTGCGGGGCAGCTCCTGGGCGACCCATTCGCGCGTCGTCCGACCCAGCTTCCGCAATTGGGACCTGCCGCAGCGCCGCCAGATCTTCTCCGGCATCCGCTGCGCGAGGGACGCATGATCGCGATCGACGTCCATCTCGACGCCGACGCCGCCGCGGCGATGGCCCGCGACGTCCGCGCCGGCCTCTCGGCATCGCCAAAGGAGCTCTCGCCGAAGTACTTCTACGACGAGCGCGGCTCGCAGCTGTTCGAGCAGATCACCGAGCTCGACGAGTATTACCCGACCCGGGCCGAGCGGGAGATCCTCAGCGAGCGCTCGGGCGAGATCCTCGCCGCCGCCGGAATTCCCGGCACCCTGGTCGAGCTCGGCTCCGGTTCGGCCTCGAAGACCCGTCATCTACTCAGCGCGATGCGTGACGCCGGCTGCCTGCGGACCTACGTTCCGGTCGACATCTCCGAGGAGATCACCCACGAAACCGCCAGGGTCCTGGTCGACGAGTACCCGGGCCTGATCGTCCGCGGCCTCGTCTGCGACTTCGAGAACGACCTCGAGCGCATCCACAGCGATGGCAGCGCTCGCCTGATCGCCTTCCTCGGCGGCACGATCGGCAACCTCTACCCGGGCGAGCGGCGCGAGTTCCTGACCCGGATCGCCGCCCTCTTCGGTCCCGGCGACCACCTCCTGCTCGGCACCGACCTGGTCAAGGACGCGGCCCGCCTCGAGGCCGCCTACGACGACGCCGCCGGCGTCACCGCCGAGTTCAACAAGAACGTCCTCCAGGTGCTCAACCGCGAGCTGACCGCCGACTTCGACCTCGACGCCTTCGAGCACGTCGCCCGCTACGACGCCCGCGAGGAGCGGATGGACATCCGTCTGCGCTCGCTCGCCGAGCAGACCGTCCAGCTCGCGGACCTGGACCTCTCGGTCCAGTTCGCCGCCGGCGAGGAGATGCGGACCGAGATCTCGACCAAGTTCACCCGCGAGCGGCTGGAGTGCGTGTACGCGGAAGTGGGGCTGGAGCTGCGCGGCTGGTTCACCGACACCGCCGGCGACTACGCGCTCAGCCTGGCCCGGATCGCTTAGAGCCGCCTCAGGGCGCCAGCGACTCGATCGTCTCGCCGACCTGCTCCGGCGGCACGATCATGGTCAGGATCGGTAGCGTGATCCCGCCCTCGACGAAGGCGGCGAGCCGCTCCTTCATCTGCTCGGGAGTGCCGAAGATGAACATGTCCTCGATCGCCTCCCAAGGCGCCGCCTCCGCCGCCGCCTTGCGGTCGCCGGCCTCCCAGGCGGAGACCATCGGGTCGATCTGCTCGCCGTAGCCGAGCCAGCGGTAGAAGGCGGCGTAGACCGGGACGGTGATGTAGGAGGAGAACATGAAGCGGGCCAGCGGCTCGACCTGCTCGCGCTCGCCGGGAATGCAGAAGAAGCGGCAGAGGAGCTCGAAATCCGGCGAGGCTCCCTCGAGCTGGGCGGTGACCTTGGGCAGGCCGGCAAGGGGGAGGAAGTTGGTGAAGGCGCCGTCGGCGCGCTCGACGGCGAGGTCGAGCATCTTCCCCCGCAGCGCCGCGAGCACGATCGGCACCCGCTGCGCAGGCGCCGTCTCGAGCTTGAAGCCCGAGGAGGTGCGCTCGCCTTCGAGCGCGGCGCGGAGGAACTCGAGGCTCTCGCGAACCTTGCTCAACGGCTTCTCGAAGGGGATTCCGTTCCAGCCTTCGACGATCCGGTCGGAGGAGGAGCCGATCCCGAGCACGAAGCGCCCGCGCGAGGCGTCGGCGAGTGCGGCGGCCTCCTGCGCGAGCAGCGCCGGCCCGCGCTGGAAGACGCCGACGATGCCCGTTCCGAGTCGCGCCCGCTCGGTCCAGGCGGCACTCAGGGTGAGCGGCGTGAAGCCATCGGCACCGTTCGTCTCGCCGCTCCAGAGGTCGGTGTAGCCGACCGCCTCGGCTCTCTTCACGAGCTCCTCATGGTCGGCCAATGGCAAACCCGACAACGGCAAGGTCAATCCCCAACGCCTGTCCACGCATCGACCCTATAGCCTCTGCACCGATGGCTGAGAGCTCTCAGGCAAAGCCCGACCGCAACCTCGCGCTGGAGCTGGTGCGGGTGACCGAGGCGGCGGCGCTGGCCTCCGCCCGCTGGGTCGGCCGGGGCGACAAGATCGCCGCCGACCAGGCCGCCGTCGACGCGATGCGCCATGTCCTCGACTCGGTGGCGATGGACGGCACGGTCGTGATCGGCGAGGGCGAGAAGGACGAGGCGCCGATGCTCTTCAACGGCGAGCGGATCGGCGACGGCACGCCGCCGGTCGTCGACATCGCCGTCGACCCGCTCGAGGGGACCCGCCTCTGCGCGCTCGGGATGCCCAGCGCCCTGGCCGTGATCGCGCTTGCCGAGCGCGGCTCGATGTTCGACCCCGGCCCCTGCGTCTACATGGAAAAGATGGTGGGGGGAGAAGAGATCGCCGACCTGCTCGACCTCGACCGGCCGCTGCCGGAGACGTTGAAGCTGATCGCCGACCGCAAGGGCGGGACGGTCGGCGACGTAGTCGTCGTCATGCTCGACCGCCCCCGTCACGAGGAGGCGATGCGCGAAGTCCGCGAGGCCGGCGCCCGGATCAGGCTGATCACCGACGGCGACGTCTCGGGGACGCTGCTGGCGGTCAGCGATCGCTCGCCGGTAGACCTCCTCTGGGGGGTCGGCGGCACGCCTGAGGGAGTGCTTTCCGCGGCGGCGCTGAAGTCGATGGGCGGGCAGCTGCTCGGCCGGCTCTGGCCCCGCGACGACGGCGAGCGTCAGGCCGCGATCGATGCCGGCTACGACCTCGACCGCATCCTCGTAGCCGACGACCTCTGCTCCGGCGACGACGTCTTCTTCTCCGCCACCGGCGTCACCGACGGCGACGTCCTCCAGGGAGTCCGCTACCGGGGGCCCGGCGCGACCACCGAGTCGCTGGTGATGCGCTCGCGCTCCGGCACGGTCCGGCGCATCCACGCCCGCCACGATCGTTCGAAGCTGCGCCAGATCATCGGCGAGAGGTATGGCTGACGCCTAGCTGCTTGGTATTTGTCGCCTCGGGCTAGGTTGGAGGGGTGATCGCGGTTGCCGGGGCGACCGGCTACATCGGAGGACTGCTCTGTGAGCGGCTACGCGAAGACGGCAAGGACGTGCGAGCGCTGGCGCGGAATCCTCAGAAGGCCGAGGACCTGATGAAGGCGGGCTGCGAGGTGGTCGAGGCCGACGTGCTCGACCCAGTGACCCTCGGGCCGGCATTGGAAGGTGTCGAGGTCGCGTATTACCTCGTCCACTCGATGGGTCGCGGCGCTGACGGGGACTTCGCCGAGCGCGACCACGAAGGGGCCGAGAACTTCGCCGCAGCCGCGGCGGCGGCCGGGGTGCGGCGGATCGTCTACCTGGGCGGCCTGGGGGACGGGTCCATGTCCGAGCATCTGGCGAGCCGGCACGCAACCGCCGAAGCGCTGCGGGCCGGCCCCGTCCCGGTCGTCTACTTCCGGGCCGCGGCGGTGATCGGGGCAGGGAGCGAGTCCTTCCTCACGGTCTTCTATCTGGTCCGCCGTCTGCCGCTGATGGTGACGCCGCGCTGGGTCACCACCCGCACCCAGCCGATCGCGATCGGAGACGCCGTCGCCTACCTCGCGGCCGCCTCAGATCTGGACCTGCCCGTCGACCGGGAGATTCAGATCGGCGGCCCCGACGTCACCACCTACGGCGGCATGATCGACGAACTGGCACGGGCTCTCGGCCGGCGGCCGCCCTTTCGGATCACCGTTCCGATCCTCACCCCGGCCCTCTCCTCGCTCTGGATCGGTCTCGTCACGCCGGTCGACGCCGGCGTCGCCCGCCCCCTGATCGAGGGCCTCGCAACGGAGACGGTCGTGACCGACGGCTCTGGGATGGAGTTGTTTGCCGGCCTTCGCCACACGCCACTCTCCGAGGCGTTGCGAGATGCGGCCGCCAAAGTACCTGCCTATTCATAGAAGTCCGAGCGCGTTTGCCGCTGGCTCGGCGGCGACCTGGTTCAGCGTCGTCAAGGACGGGACAGTCGAGCTGTCGCGCCTGGGGGGCGGGCGCCAACTCGCCGCGGCCCTCGTTACGGGGCTTCACCTGGCGCTGGTGAGCGTGTAGCGGCGGCACGTCGCCGCTCGACCAGGGCGGCCTCTTCGCCGAGGAAGGGGACGAGCAGCTCGTAGGTGAGTTCGGGTAGCAGGCTCGGCAGCTCCACTGTTCGATCGAGGACGATCTCCTCGTAGACCCGGGCGACCGTGGCGCTGACGGCGAGGCTGCTTGCCCGGGCCAGATCCGGATCGAGGGCGCCGTCATCGAGACCGTCGTCCATCAGCTTGACGAAGCGGGTGAAATCCGCCTCGAAGCGCACGCGCGACGCGGGGCCGATGCCGGCCATCTCGATCAGGATGAACCTGGCGATGGCGGGGTCGGCGGAAAACCACTCGAGCACCGCGGCCAGCGCGTTCCCGACTCGCTCGACCCAACTGCCGGGCTCCGTGTAGGCGGCCCGGGCCGTGGACTCGAGGTCGTCGACCAGGATCGTCTGCGCGGCCAGCATGCACTCGCGTTTGTCGGCGAACAGTTCGTAGAAGCTCTCCCTGCCGACTCCGGCGTCGTCGAGGATGTCGGCGACCGTGGTCGAGTCGTACCCCCGCTTGGCGGTGACGCGGACCACGGCCGCCAGCAGGCGCTCGCGCTGGGAGCGGACGACGATCTCGCGCGGCAGGCCGTGGCGACCGCGGGGAAGGCGCCAGCCGCGAATGTCCTCGGGACTCCCGGTCAAAGCTGAGCGATCGGGTCGGGGCGACTGTCGTGCTCGGCGAGCCGCGCTTGCCTGACCGCCTCGTCATGGCCCGCGAACGGCGCCAGCGCGAGGTAGACGATCTCGGGATTCAGCTCGCGAAGTCGATGCGAACGGCCCGCGGCGATTTCGGTGAAGATCAGCAACTGCGCACGGCCGAAAGCCAGCGGGGGGCTCATCTGAGGCCGTGGCTGCCTGCCGCCGGTGTCGAAGAGCCCTTCAAGGGGCGGGATCAGCAGCTTGCGGTAGCGGCCGACCACCGAAGGGTCGACCATGACCGCGTCTCCGGTCAGCAGCTGCGCCAGGGCCGGCTTCGCCGCCATCAGCTCGAGCATCGCGGCCGAGGCCTTGCGGACAGTCACCGCAGGCGGGTCGGACGCCGAGCAGGTTTCGCTGGCCACGGCCCGGGTCTCCTCGATGCACGAGTCCAGGGCGGCGTCGAAGCAGTCGCGCTTGCCCGAGAACCGTTTGTAGAAGGTGGTCCGGGAAATGCTCGCGCGGCTGACGATGTCGCTGATCGTCGTCGCCGGGTAAGTCTTCTCGGCACAGCTCGAAACCATCGCCTCGATGATTCGCCGGCGCTGGGAGCGGGCGCCGATATCGCGCGGGGTGGTCGGATCCAGAATGCTGAGCCTGGTTTCAGAACTCGACTGTCTTTGCATCAATTCGATTGTTTCAGTCCGCGCCGCGATTCGCTCGCGCCGGCCCGGCCGGTGACGTTCCGGGGCCCTGCGTCACCCAATTGGGAACGTGGCTGTCCATCCTCAGAACGGGCGGGTCGATCAATTGTCCGCGAATCGCTCACGCGGGACGTGATTCCGGCCGATAGACGCGCAGTGTCCTTCTTCGGCAAAGCAGCCCGCAACGTCTGGACGGCATTCGTCGGCCCGGGTGGCTGGCGCGCGGTCTCCTGGCCGGCGGCGTTCGCCCTCGCGGCTCTCGCGCTGCTGGTCTACGACCACCTTCAGCAGCGGATCACCCAACTTGTGTTCTGGCTCTGCGTCGGGCTCATCGCCTGTGTCTTCGCCTGGCTGGTCGAGACGGCGCGGAGGCAATCGCTGGCTTTGGCCTCCGAGCGCCGAGGGAGGTTGCGCGACGGAGTAACCGGTCTGCCCACCCGGGCTGCCCTCCTTGCCGACCTCTCCTGGACGATCTCGGCGCAGCGGGAGCGCCGGACCCTGGTCGTGTTGGAGTTGGAGGGCCTGCAGGCCTACTACGACGTCTTGGGAGCCGGCTCGGGCGACGCTCTGGTGGCACAGATCTCCGGACGGCTGGTCGATGCGGTCACGCAGCTCGGCGGCAGCGCCTACCGGATCGACTCGATCCGCTTCGCTGCCACGATGCCCGCCAACGGGCGCGCCATCGGCGAGATCCTGCTCGCCTCCGTCGGTCCCGTGCCCGGCGAGCAGGCCAGCGACGTCCTGATCGGCCGCTCCTACGGAGAAATCTCGATGCCCGACGACGCCGATGATCCCGAGCTGGCCCTGCAGATCGCCGGTCAGCACGTGGCGGAGAACAAAACCCGCCAGCAGCGCTCGGCGAGGCGACAGGCGCACGCGGTCCTGATGGCGGTCCTCAACGCCCGGCGCCCGGAGCTTCGGGAGCATCTGCGCAGCATCGCCTACCGATCGATCTCGCTCTCGCGGAGGCTGGGGCTGGACAGTCAGGCGATCGACGACGTCTTCCTCGCCTCGGAGCTGCAGGACGTCGGTCTGCTCACCGTGCCCGAGTCGATACTAGAAAAGGAGACTCCCCTCGATGCCGGGGAGTTCTCGCTGATCCGGAACCACCCGGTGGCCGGTGAGCGAATCGTCGCATCCGCACCGGGCCTCGCTTCCGTTGCCGCACTCGTCCGCGCCGCCTCGGAGCGATTCGATGGTCGCGGCTATCCCGACGGTCTCGTCGGCGAGGACATTCCGCTCGGCTCCCGGATCATCGCGGTCTGCGTCGCCTTTGCGGCGATGACGTCGGCCCGTCCCTACCAGGCGGCACGGAGCGAGGCCGATGTGCTGGCGGAGCTCCAGCGGTGCGCGGGCAGTCAGTTCGATCCGACCGTGGTCGAGGCGCTTACGGCCGAACTCGCCGAGGAGTCCACCGCCGTCGGCACGATCTCTCCGGACGGCCGGCTTCCGAGCCCTGAGCCGGCCCCCGCGGGTCACTGACCCCGGCTGTCCAGGCTACGGAGGCGGGGACTGTCCCGGCCGCTGAGAGCGCGAACCGGTAGGTCGGGGGGCTGGATCTTCGCTCCCTGCCGATGGTGCGTCATCGCAGCCGGTGCAGGGCCGCTTGCGGCCGTATGGCAGTTCGCCGGTGTCGAGGACCTCGAAGCGAAGCGAGTTGATCACCGCTCCCGCCAGCAGGGCCAGGCTGAGCACGTAGAACCAGAGCAGGGCGATGAGGATGAAGCCCAGGGTCGAGCCGAAGTGGGAGAGGCTGGAGACGTTGGCGAGATAGATCGGGAAGAGCCAGTTGGCGAGGCCGGCCGCGATCGTGACGAAGGCCGCGCCGGGCCAGACCGCCCGCCAGGGCATGTGCCCTTTCGGCACCGCCCAGAAGATCACCGCGCAGATCCCGAAGGTGACGAGCAGCGCGGCGCCGAGCAGGAGGATGGTGTCGATCGCCTTGATATCGGCGAGCCCGAAGGGGAGCCGGTCGGTGCTGGTGACGACCCCGCTCTCGACCGCCGGCACGAAGATGCTGGCGGCGATGAACAGCAGGACGACGCCCAGCATCGCGAACGAGAAGCGCTTCTGCTCGACCCAGCCACGGCACTCGACGTGGTAGATGCGGCAGAAGGCGGTGTCCATCGCCCCCCAGAAGGAGGCGCCGATCCAGAGCGAGCCGATGAAGGCGGCGATCCCGATCGTCGTCGAGTTGTTCTCGATCCGGCCGAGGACGTCGGTCAGGGTCTGCTGCTCGACGTTGGGGAAGAGGCGCTGGAGGTCGTTGAGGACGCTGGTCTCGACCCCGCCGATCTTCAGCACCTGACCGAAGACGAAGAGGACCAGCAGCGCGAAGGGGAAGACCGCGAGCATCAGGTTGTAGGCGACCATCGCCGAGAGCCCGGTGACGTTCTCGCGGTACGCGCGCTGCCAAAAGGCGCTCAGCCAGGTCCGGGTATGGCGCGTCGAGTTGGGCATTGACTTCACAAACTGAAGCGACTACCATACGAACAAGCGTTTGAGAGAGTTTGACGCTCGCCCCATTGGGCATACTGCTGTTGAGGCTAACTTCGCGGACCAGGTCTTCGGTCCGCTTTTTCATCGTCCGGCGCGACTTATCGATCGCGACGGCGTTTTATCGCCCAGGACTAAACATTAAGCGCTAGGGAAACGAGTGGACGCATGCTGGTAGCAGAGCTTCAGGAGTTGGAGGAGGTCAAAAACCTCATCAATCGCGGTCAGCAGCTTGGCGTGCTGACCTTCGGCGACATCGCCTCGGCGGTGTCCGAGGTGGATCTCGACGAGTCGGATGTCGAGGACCTCTACGGGCACCTCGAGAAGTCGGGCATCGAGCTGGTTGAGGACATGGACCCTGCCCAGAAAGCGGCAGCGGACGCGATGCCCGCCGAAACCGGCAAAAAAGGCCGCCGGCGCCAGAAACAGGCGCTCGACCTGAAACCGGATATGACCACGGATTCCCTGCAGCTGTTCCTCAAGGACATCGGCAAAGTCCGCCTGCTCACCGCCGCGGAGGAGGTCGAACTCGCGAAGCGCATCGAGCGCGGCGACCTCGACGCGAAGCAGAAAATGGTCGAGTCCAACCTGCGCCTGGTCGTCTCGATCGCGAAAAACTACCGAAACCAGGGCCTTCCCTTCCTCGATCTGATCCAGGAGGGGACGCTGGGCCTGGTCCGTGCGGCGGAGAAGTTCGACTACCGCAAGGGATTCAAGTTCTCGACCTACGCGACCTGGTGGATCCGCCAGGCGATCGCCCGGGCGCTGGCCGACAAGGCACGGACGATCCGGATCCCGGTCCACGTGGTCGAGAAGCTGAACAAGATCGGCCGCGCCGAGCGCAAGCTCGTCACCGAGCTGGGGCGCGAGCCGACCCCGGAGGAGATCGCCGAGGTAACCGGCATCGATCCCGAGGAGGTCGACTCGATCAAGCGCTCCGCCCAGGCGCCGGTTTCGCTGGAGAAGCCGGTCGGCGACGAGGAGGAGTCCGAGTTCGGGCAGTTCATCGCCGACGAGAAGGCCGAGTCCCCGTTCGACCGGGCAGCGGACCTGCTGACCAAAGAGGCGCTGAAGGAAGCGCTGGAGAACCTCTCCTACCGCGAGCGCCGCGTTCTCGAGCTGCGCTACGGCCTCGGCGGTGAGCACCCGCGCACCCTCGACGAGGTCGGACGCACCTTCAACGTCACCCGCGAGCGGATCCGCCAGATCGAGAATCAGAGCCTGAAAAAGCTGCAGTCGCTGGGCGAGGCCCAGAAACTGCGCGAGGTCGCTTAGTGCGGCACGCCGTTGCCCGGAGGGGTCCGATCATCCTCCGGGCGATTTGAGTCGCGCGCGCTTCGCTTACGCGCGCTGCTCCACCGAGTCGAGCCCGCCTATGGCCGGCAGGTATCGGATTGCATTTCCGCCGCCTTCGGCGACATTCGCCCGGAGGACGATCGGACCCCTCCCCACAATCGCGCCCCGGCAGCTAGGGAGAACTGGTGGGCCGGATCTACTGCGTCCCCCACTCGCGCTGTGAGAGAGGAAGGGATGCGGAGCGGCTGAGAGGGCGCCAGTTTCTCTGCCACAGGCATTGCACGAAGGTTTAAGCCTCAGATGATCCCGGCCGATAGAGGTCGGGATGTTCGACATTGACTCAGCCCTGCGTACCCTCGTCGAGCGAGAGGGCTCCGACCTGCACGTGAAGGTCAATTCGCCCCCGGTCGCTCGCATGCACGGTGAGCTGATCCCGCTCGAGGGATTCGGCGAGCTGAGCGAGCAGGACACCGAGAAGGCCTTCCACGACATCGCCGAGGTCCGCTCGCTGACCGAGTTCGAGGAGGAGGGGGAGGCCGACTTCTCCTACTCGCTCCCCGGCGTCTCCCGTTTCCGGGTCAATTGCTTCAGACAACGCGGGGCGATCTCGATCGTCTGCCGCGCGATTCCCTTCGAGATCCGCTCGATCGAAGACCTCGGGCTACCCGAGGTCGTTCGCTCGATGGCCGAAGAGCAGCGCGGGATCGTCCTCGTCACCGGCACCACCGGTTCGGGCAAGTCGACGACCCTGGCGGCGATGATCGACCACATCAACCAGACGCGTCCTCAGCACATCGTCACGCTCGAGGACCCGATCGAGTACCTGCATGCCGACAAACGGTCGATCGTCAACCAGCGCGAAGTCGGCTCGGACACGAAGAGCTTCGGCCGGGCGATGCGGCGGGTCCTGCGGCAGGACCCCGACGTGATCCTGATCGGCGAGATGCGCGACGAGGAGACGGTGCGCACGGCGCTCTCCGCGGCCGAGACCGGACACCTGGTCCTCTCCACCGTCCACACCCTCGACGCCACCGAGACGATCAACCGCATCATCGATTTCTTTCCGCCGCACCTGCAGCAGCAGGCGCGGGTGATGCTGGCTTCGACCCTGAAGGGGGCGATTGCCCAGCGCCTCGTTCCCGACATCACCGGTGAGGGCCGGGTGCCCGCCTCGGAGATCCTGGTGGTCACCGGCAGGGTCCAGGACCTGATCCTCAACCCGGAAGAAACCGGCAAGATCACCGAGGTCATCTCCGAAGGCGCGTACTACGGGATGCGGACCTTCGACCAGGCCCTGCTCACCTACGCGATGGAGGGGCGGATCTCCGAGCAGGTGGCGATGGACTACGCCTCCAGCCCCCACGACCTCAAACTGATGTTGTCCGCGGGAGGCCAGCGCGCGAGCGGCATCGAGCAGCTCAAGCCCGAGCCGGTGACGCCGTGAGGGAGAAGCTGAACAGCAACCCGATCGCCCAGATCGGGCTGGTCATCGTGCTGATCGTCGTCGCCTTCGTAATGCTGACCAAAGGGGGCGGCGGTGGCGAAGGCGGAGAAGAAGCGGCTCCCACCGAAGCCACGGTCTCGGTCGCCGGGACCGGGGCCACCGCCACCGGCGCCACCCCGGGCGAAGCCGTCGAAGGCGCGGTCGAAGGCGCCGGCACGGAAGCTCCCACGTCCGCCGCGCAGATCCCGACCCAGCCGCTGCCGGCCCCCGTCAACTCCGCCTACAACTCCGGCAAGACCGTCGTCCTCCTGATCGTCAACGGCGGCCGCATCGACGACCGGCTCGTTGCCGTCACCACCAGGCGCTTGGAAGGGTCTCCTGACGCGGCGGTCTTCGTCGTCCCAGCCAAGCAGATCGCCAGATACGGCGCGATCACGCTCGGCATCGACGTTCAGCGGGTGCCGGCGCTCGTGGTGATGCGCCCCCGCCGTCTCAGCGGCGGCACTCCCCAGGCCTCCGTCAGCTACGGCTTCCAGAGCGCGCAGGCTGTCGAACAGGCCGTGCGCGACGCCTCCTACAACGGCCCCGAAGCGACCTACCACCCGAACTGACCTGGCCATGAGCTACGACGACCCCCGACCAAGCTATCTTCGCCCGGTTCCCGACTCGGGGACCGCGGCCGCGGCGGCCCTGCTCGATCCCGAGGTTGCTGAGACGCCGGGCCTGACGCCGCCGCTTCATCGCGGGCACTCACGCGGATTCACCACGGACGTCGTGGTCGAGCTCGGCTACGCGACCCAGGAGCAGGTGCAGAGGGCGATCGAGGCCACGAGGACCGGCGGCGGAACGCCGGAGGCCCTGCTGCTCTCCGAGGGGACGATCAGCGCCGATCAGCTCTCACGGGCGATCGCCGAGCGCTACGGGCTCGACCACGTCGACCTCTCGACCTATCAGGTGGATCTCGGCGCATCCGCGCTGTTCCCGGTCGCGATGGCGAAACGCTACAAGGCGGTGCCGATCGGCTTCGTCAGCCAGCAGACGCTGCTGGTGGCGGCGACCGATCCCGCCAACGTCCTCGCCGTCGACGACATCCAGATCGCCACCGGGCTCGACTGCCGGATCGCCGTCGCCGCGCAGGAGGACGTCGAAGCGCTGCTGTCGCGCCTGGGCACGCTCCAGAGCGCCACCGCCGAGGCGATCATCGAGGACGAGGTCAACGACGACGGGTTCGATGCGGAAGCCGCCGTGGGTGGCGCCGTCAGCGAGATGAAGGTCAGCGCCGAGGACGCGCCGGTGATCAAGCTCGTCTACAGCGTCCTCGCCCAGGCGGTAGGGGAGGGGGCCTCCGACATCCACCTCGAGCCGGAAGAGGGGGAGCTGCGGATCCGGTTCCGGATCGACGGCGTGCTGAAGGAGACGGCCCACGTTCCGAAGCGGATGATCGGCGCGGTGATCTCGCGGCTGAAGATCATGAGCGAGCTCGACATCGCCGAGAAGCGTGTGCCCCAGGACGGACGGGTGGGGGTCACCGTCGAAGGCCGCCGCATCGACCTGCGGGTGACGACGCTGCCGACCCAGCGCGGCGAGGGGGCGACGATCCGCATCCTCGACGAGGGCAACTCCCAGCGCACGCTCGACGATCTGGGCATGGACGGGTCGGCTCGGGCTCGCTTCGAGGAAGCCTTCAAACGCGCCTACGGCGCCGTGATCGTCACCGGCCCGACCGGCTCGGGCAAGTCGACGACGCTCTACGCGGCGCTGCAGGCGCTGAACCAGGTCGAGAAGAAGATCATCACGATCGAGGATCCGGTCGAGTACCGGATCGCCGGCATCAACCAGCTGAATGTGAACCGCAAGGCGGGGCTCGACTTCGCCACCGGCCTGCGCTCGATCCTCCGCGCCGACCCGGACATCGTGATGGTGGGAGAGATCCGTGACGCCGAGACCGCCAGAATCGCGATCGAGGCGGCGCTGACCGGGCACATGATGCTGAGCACGCTGCACACCAACGACGCCCCCGGGGCGATCGCCCGCCTGACGGAGATGGGGATCGAGACCTTCCTCACCGCGTCGTCGGTGGACTGCGTCGTCGCCCAGCGCCTCGCGCGCAAACTCTGCCCGCACTGCAAGCGGCGGACGATCGTCCCGGTCGCCGCGCTCGCCGAGGCAGGGATCCCGGCTCACACCGACATCGAGGCCGCCGAACCGGTCGGCTGCGGGCACTGCGGGCAGACCGGCTACAAAGGCCGGGTCGGCATCTACTCGGTGATGAGCCTGAGCGAGAAGCTCAAGGAAATGACCATCGCCCACGCCGCCGAGCCCGAAATCGCGGCCGTCGCTCACGAAGAGGGCATGCTGACCCTCCGCGAGGACGGAATCGCGAAGGTTCGAAGCGGCATGACCAGCCTGGCGGAGGTGCTCCGTGTCACGGCCTGACTTCGACTTCTCGGAGGTGCTGCTGCGGATGGTGGAGGCGAACGCCTCCGACGTCCACATCACCGCCGGGTTCCCGCCCGCCGTGCGCGAGCGGGGGCATATCCGCCCGATGGAGGGGTTCGAGAAACTGAACGCGCAGCAGACTCGCGAGATCGTCTACAGCATCCTCAACGACGACCAGCGCAAACGCTTCGAGACCAACAAGCAGCTGGACTTCGCCTACGCGATACCGGGCGTGGCCCGCTTCCGCGTCAACTGCTACTTCCAGCGCGGCTCGGTCAGCGCCGCCTTCCGACTGGTCCCGCAGGAGATCCCCAAGCTCGACTCGTTG